>JAEWPB010000188.1 GCA_023399465.1 Pseudomonadota bacterium | reverse complement strand
CGACGTGATGCGGTGCTGCGCAGCCGAAACGGCTCCGCACCGCATCCCGCCGCTACCGCCCCGAACACAGCAACCCAAAACCGCTGGAGCGAACTCCAAACTGGATAAAACTTGGGGGCAAGGTCACCTGAAGCCGGTTTTGCTCTTGGGAAGAATGTGCTCCCGGTCAGTCATGAAAGGGCCGGCACCCTTCAGTCCCGTTCTACAATAGCAACAGTTGTGACCATGGCGTTCGAGATGGAACGCCAAGATTTTGTTTTTCGCGCTTTTCAAGGTGGCGTTCGTAACGGCGCAGGCGGGCTTCCAGTCCCAAGGCTTACCAGTCTTGAGCGCTTCGGTCACAAAGGTTGTCTCGTCTGCGCTTAGTGAGAAGCTGGCCAATGCGGGAAGATAAGGGGCAGTCAATTTTGGCCTCATTGGTGCGATCGGCTATTTTCTTGATCAACTCGCCAACGGCCGTGAAAAAAGCCTTCTGCTGATCATCAAAGCTCTCTTCGCGCATCGATTTGACGGGTTTCGACAGGACTCCGCGCCGAATGAGCTCGTCTTCGTTCCGCAGTACATTCGCAAATTCCCTACCCACGGAAAAATCCAGCTGTGATCCGTACAGGTCGATCCAGATCATTTCTCTACGGGGGTAGTTGGCGAGAAGTTCTAGCGCGAATTGGTACTCGGGAGAATGCTTGAGCGGTTCCCGCTCCATGAAGGCATGTGATGACTTCGGATGCACAAGAAACCCGAATCGTGGGCGATAATCACAATATTCGAGGGTAGCTCCGAGCTGGTAGAAAAGTAATGACCCATCATCGATAGTCTTCGCAACCGCGGCCTTGATTATGGATTTGGGCAACTGCCCACCTCTTCCGACGGAAAGTCTCGAAAATCCGCGCATGCCCGCAAACCGGTCGTTCATGGTATTGGAAACTACGACCACGTCACGGCAATGCCGGACTTCGTTGGCGATCGCTTTTAGAAAATTGCTCTTGCCCGACCCGTTTGGGCCGACGAGAATAGCAACCTGCTCCTCTCCAACCGACAATCCAAGTTGGTCGAATTCCAATCTACTTCCTCCACATTTGAACCGCGCGACTGATTCCTTGATCTCTTCTAGAACAAGTGCAATCGCAGCGCGATCAGCCTTTGATATTGCGTGAACCTTAGTGTGCCACTTTAGATTTCGGCTCCTATCTGTCGCGCCAGCCCTCAAGAATGCCGGCCGGTCGTCTACATCACGCACAATATGGACGACGTCATGCGAGTAACCGGCCGCATCGCGGTTATGTATCGTGGTCGAAAGGCCGGCGAGATAACGACCAAGGACACGACCCAAAAGGACATGGTGCATATGACTGCGGCGTAGGCTGCGGTTCATGTCGATTTTACACGGTAGCCGGTCATGGATCGGCTACCGCTGCACAATCGCCGCCCGCCGATGACGATCGCCTTGGGCGTCAAAACCGGTGCGAGCGATCGTGCCCAGCAAACTCGACGACCAGCATACGTTTGCAGGCCAGAGCGTTGGATGCGAAGGACTACGTTTCGCTATCCGGAGAGAAATTGTACTTCGCGTACGCATCTAGCATCAATTGCGTGTACTCGCTTGTGCTCGAGGTCAGCTCACCTAGGCTCGGCCAGTGGAAAGGTATGGTGGACCACATCGTTTCGAGCTCGACTTCAATTCCCAGCTGGGTCGCTACGATCAAAGCCTGAACGGGCTCTTTGTCGTGCGGCCACAAATCCTCCTCGAGCGAGATCCAGACGTCGTTGTCGTCATCGACAGTGATTTCAGCCTGAAGCGCGCCCAGTCTCTCGCTGATGTTGGTCGCATCATCAAGCAAGGCGCTTCGAATGAGCAGAGTGATCTTCTCTGCATTCAGGTCAAGCTTGGGGCTGTCATCGACAACACGGAAATCAGGCTTGTCATTGCCTTTGGCGCCGTCCGTTTTCACTGGCGAGAGAGATTTGCCCTGATCTTCGCACCAGAATGCGGTGTCGAAGATGTCGAGCGGGGATGCGCCGCAACCGGGGCAATGCCAGAGGGCCTGAGCGATTTGAGCTCCGGTAATTTTTCCATCGCAATGTAGGCAGAACCAGACTGCAGACTCGTCGCCCCAGAGCGGGTGGCGAACCATCCCGTGATGGTCGGGCTTGGTGGAGCGCCGGGGCCAATCCGTGGAGATTTCGCCACGAACCCGATCAGCCCGATCTCTCGCACGGCTAAGTGCTCTCTCCAGGAATTCCGGATCAAATACTGGACAATTTCCATTATCTCCGGTAGCCGTCTTGACGATCGGCCGCGCGCCTGGGTTTTCGGGCACCGTAATGCTCCACCCATCCCCCACTATGATGACGTCGTGTAAAGCCACGAGAAGGCGATATGGGTGATCGCCGATCATGCCGTGCTCGGCGTCATCCAGGTACGTCGATTGGCGAGCCACTGCATCGGGGTGCTCAGCTTGAAAATCTGCTGCCGGAAGGGCATGTGCCACGAAGGCCTCAACGCGCGCCATCTGTTCTGAACTGGGGATCCAATCCTTCTTGTTAGCTGAGACGAGTTTGGTCCAGCTGGCGAAACCCAGTTTCTCCGCAACCAAGTTGAGCGCTTGGTTCTGCGCGATCCTATTGGCGCGCGCGTATTGTTTAGCGAGATGCTTAAGGCTGTTGAGCTTTGTTGTCTCGGTCATATCCATATCCTGAAATGATCCGACCATGTGCCCACTAATGGCCAGACCATGCCTGTTGGCACGGAGGGACGCTTCAGTATGGAAAACGCTGACATAGCTTTGCGTGGCGGGCACACAGGCCCGCGAGTAGGGCCGCACCTTGTATGCCAAGCATCACGACTTCGGTCAAGCCAATCTGTATTTGCCCACAGTCATTTGGAATAGAATGCCGGCAGCACAATCCAGCGACAGGGTAACCCCTGCCACACCAATAAGATCTTCGTATGTTTTCAGTGTGTTGATTTCGTCTGCCGAAGGGTCTCTGGTTCACATCCCATCAAGAGCAGCCACCTTACAAGTCTCCGCGCGTTCAGGCCCCCACAACCAAAGCCAAGCACCGATACAAGACACAAGGCCTCCCGCAAGGGAGGCTTTTCCGTTTTACGATATGTCGGCCCGGAAACCACCGAAGTTTCATCCGGCTGCGATTAGAACCTCGGCGGTTTTTGTAACGCGGCGGGGTTATCTCCCTGGCCTTGCCAGCAAGTACATCGATCGCCTTGCCCTGCTACTTTCGCCCGTTCTCAGGCTGCTCTGGTCAGCAGCGGCAGTTCCCCGACCGGCAACTGCCGTTGTCGGGCAAGCATTGCTTGCGTCCGGCTTTCCGCCGCTATACCCATGTCTCCGATTTCTTAAAGTTGCATTGTTCTCCGGCCGTGGCCGGTTGAATTGAATTTGCTGGCAACGCCAGCGCACATTTTTCGATTTGAGGCGGTATCAATGAATAACAGCCTGGCTCTCCTGTCCATCCTTCTCGGCGCTGCGGGTGTGGCCCTGCATGCATTCATCTGTTTCGTCATTCAGGACCCGGTTGACGGCTTCCTGCTTGGCCTTTTCGGTTTTGCCAGCCTGCCCTATCTCGCCTGCCTGCTGATCGCAGTCCGATGGCCCGCGCTCTCTATAGCGGCATTGCTCATAGGGGGCATTTCCCTGGTTATCGACGTTCTAGTCGTGCACGATGTTTTCTGGGCGCCAACATCGTCGACGGCAAGCCTCGCCCTTCTCGCGGCTCCGTTGGTGAAACTGGTGATCGCGGTTCCGGTTGGTCTCGTCGTTGGCTGGATCGCCAGGTGGTTGGTCGGCCGTGGCCATGCCGCTGAAACGCATTAGGAAGCGTGGCGATACAGGTTCTCGGCCCTGACTAGGGCGCCGGCGCCGGGTCTTGCTGCCGGTAAGGCGCGGCAGGGGAGGGCTGTCTAGGGCGCCGGGGCGGTCTCCTCGATGTGCTCGTCACCGCCGAGCGCCCAGCGGGTGAGGGGGCGGGCGAGCAGGATCAGGATCACGCCGAAGGCAGCACTAGTCATGAAAATCCGCATGAAGGCGTCCGGCAGGCCCGCGGCGTTAGCCGTGTCCATGCCCGCAGCCAGCAGACCCGCCATCAGGTTGCCGAGCGAGGAGGCGACGAACCAGAAGCCCATCATCTGGCTGGTGTAGCGCTCGGGAGCAAGGCGCGAGAAGGTGGAGAGACCGACCGGGCTCAGCAGCAGTTCGCCGATCGTGTGGATGAAATAGGTGCCGATGAGGAAGAGGGCGGAGACCCGAACGCCGGTTGCCGCGATCTGTGCCGCCGGCACGAGCAGCAGGAAGCCGAGGCTCATGGCAATCAGGCCGAGGCCAAATTTTATGAAAACCGGGATTGTCCAGCGGCGTTCGGCGTAGATCCAGAAGGCGGCAAATACCGGGGTGAGCAGGATGATGAACAGCGCATTGAGGTTCTGGAACCACGAGGCCGGCACGGTGACGTCGCCGATCTGGCGCCGGGTGAGGTCGTTGGCGAACAGGTTGAGGGAGGACCCTGCCTGTTCGAAGCCGGACCAGAAGAGGGCCGCAGCGACGAAGAGGATGGCAAGCGCAATCATCCGCCGCTTCTCCGCAGCGGTCAGATCGCCGGCGAAGTAGATATTGAGGAAAAAGCCGACGGCGACGGTTATGATGACCATGCCCATCGCCTGGGCGAGGCCTTGGGCGCTGGTCAGGCTGATCTGGCCGGTCACAGCGGCGGCGGCGACCAGCACCACCACCGCACCGGCGATCACGCCGGTGAAAATGTGGTCGCGCCGCCCGGTGGCGACGTCGGGATGGTGATGGACGGCGGGGCGGCCGCCCTTGTCGCGCAGCGAGGTGCGCCCGGCCTGGAGGAAATTGACGAGGCCGATGAACATCGCCACGGCGGCGGCGCCAAAGCCCCAGTGCCAGCCCCAGTTCTCGCCGAGATAGCCGGCAATCAGGCCGCCCAGGATCGCGCCGATATTGATACCCATGTAGAAGAAGGAGAAGCCGGCGTCGCGGCCGCCGATGTCGTTCTTGTCATAGAGTTCGCCGACCATGGTCGAGATGTTGGGCTTGACCAGTCCGGTGCCAACGGCGATGCAGACGAGGCCGAGGAAGAAGATCGCAGCGGTCGAGCCGGAAACGGCGAGCAGCACGTGGCCGATGATGATCGTCACTGCGCCGATGATGATCGCGAGCTTGCAGCCCCAGAACCGGTCACCCGCCCAGCCGCCGGGCAGGGCCAGGATATAGGCGGCGGCGGTGTAGAGGCCGTAGGTCGCCGCGGCGTCGGCCGTGGTGAGACCGAGGCCGCCGTTCTGGACCTGGTCGACAAGAAAAAGGATCAGGATCGCCCGCATGCCATAGTAGCTAAAGCGTTCCCACATCTCGACGAAAAAGAGGGCGACGAGCCCCGACGGATACTTCGCGGATGTCGACATCGCAGTCCCACTCGGTCTGTGCTCTGTTTCGACTATAGCGCGGATCGCGATGAAAATCGCCCATGAGTTTTCTGCCGCGGGCACGATCATGAAAGCGGCAAATTATCGGACGTGATGGCGCGACGACGGATGCGGCGGATAATCCGGTGATTGAGTAGCGAAAGCGCCGTCACGTTTTCCGCGCCGCGGCGGCCCTTTCGCATCCTGAAGGGCTGTGCCCACGGCGATGTCCTAGCGGAAGGCTGGCGGGGAGGTTGCCGAAGTCTGCACCCATGGCACGCCGGCGGTCCTGCTTGTTCTCCTGGTCCGCCAATCAATTTCAAAAGGGGGCTATCCGCGCCGACCCTTTGTGCGCTAGTCCTCACCGCGATCGCAATGAACATGGAGGCGGGGGCAGCTTTGTCGGTTGAAGGCGGCAGAACAGATGGAGCATTCGCCGCGCTGTTGCAGGCGATCCTGGAGGAGAACCCGCTGAGGGCGGCGGGCTTCATCGTCACCATTTATGGCGACGTGGTCGAGCCACGCGGCGGCGTGGTCTGGATCGGCAACCTGATCGAGACCTGCGCCGAGGTTGGCATCAGCGAGACGCTCGTTAGAACCGCGGTCTCGCGCCTCGTCGCGGCCGGGCAGTTGTCGGGCGAGCGTGAGGGGCGCCGCAGTTTCTATCGTCTCGCCGCACCCGCGCGCGCGGAGTTCGCCGCGGCGGCACAACTGCTCTACGGTCCCCCGGAAGCGGCCGACTGGCATTTCGTGCAACTGACAGGTCAGGCGCCCGACGATGCGATGCAGGTGCTGGAACGGGCCGGCCATGCACGGCTCGGGCCGCGGCTGGCTGTCGGCGCCCGGCCTCTGCCGACGCTGAACCAGCCGGCGGTCGTCTTCCGCGCCGAGGTGGCGAGCGGCGATGAAAACCTTCGCGACTTCGCAACGGATCACTGGAACCTTGCACCGCATGCCGAAGCTTATCGCGGCTTCCTGGGACGTTTCGGCGAACTGGCGGACCTGATTGCCACGGGCGCGCGTCTCAGCCCTGCGGATTGCCTGGTCGCCCGGCTGTTGCTGGTGCACCGCTTCCGCCTGGTGGTGCTGCGCGATCCGCGTCTGCCACAATCGGCACTGCCCGACGACTGGCCGGGGGAGGCGGCGCGCAGCCTCTTCAACGCGCTCTATCTTCGCCTTTCGCCGCAAGCGGATCTTCATGTGTCGCGTCACTTCGTGACGTCCACCGGCGCCTTGCCCGAGGCCAGCGACGCGACGCGTCGCCGTGGGGCGCTGCTGCTCGAGCGTGGCTGAAACCCTGTTGCGTTTATGTCTCATGTGAAAAGCCGGGCTTTGCGTTATGTTGAGAACTGCGATATGAAACATCACACAAAACATGGAAAACCACCTTGATCTGTGACGTAAGGAATGCTAAATAGATAACCGATCGGTCGGTTAATGTATTCATCAGACCGGCCGCTGATGACCAGCTGGGAGGAAGTTGCGTGTCTGAAGCCTTCATTTGCGATGCCGTTCGTACCCCAATCGGGCGCTATGGCGGCTTGCTGTCGTCTGTGCGGGCCGATGATCTGGCAGCGCTGCCGCTGGCTGCCCTGATGGAGCGCAATCCCGGTGTCGACTGGTCGAAGGTCGATGATCTGATTTATGGCTGTGCCAACCAGGCCGGCGAGGACAATCGCAATGTCGGCCGCATGGCCGTCCTGCTTGCCGGATTGCCCGTTTCCATTCCCGCCACGACCGTCAACCGCTTGTGCGGCTCCGGCATGGATGCCGTCGGCATGGCCGCGCGTGCCATTCGCGCCGGCGACTGCGATTTTGTAATTGCCGGTGGTGTCGAGAGCATGAGCCGCGCTCCTTTCGTCATGCCCAAGGCCGATACCGCTTTCTCCCGCTCCAATGCCGTCTATGACACCACGATCGAATGGCGTTTCGTCAATCCGAAGATGAAGGCGCAGTTCGGTGTCGACTCGATGCCGCAGACCGCCGACAACGTGGCCGCCGACTTCAATATCAGCCGAGCAGACCAGGACGCGTTTGCGGCTCGCAGCCAGGCGCGCTGGGCTGCTGCGCAGGAGGCCGGTGTCTTTGCTGACGAATTGGCGAAGGTGACAATCCCGCAGAAGAAGGGCGATCCTGTTGTCGTCGACCGGGACGAGCATCCGCGTCCGGGTACGAGTGCCGAGCAACTGGCAAAGCTCAAGGGCGTCAACGGTCCCGACCTTTCGGTCACGGCAGGGAACGCTTCCGGCGTCAACGACGGCGCCGCCGCACTTCTGATCGCCAGCGAAGCTGTCGCAAACGCGCAGGGTCTCGTGCCCAAGGCTCGCATCGTCGCCATGTCGGCCGTCGGCGTCGAGCCCCGGATCATGGGCATCGGTCCGGCGCCGGCCGCAAAGCGGGTGCTGGAGCGTGCCGGTCTCACCATCGGCCAGATGGACGTGATCGAACTCAACGAGGCGTTCGCGTCGCAGGCGCTGGCAACGCTTCGCGATCTCGGCCTGCCCGATGACGCGGCGCATGTGAACCCGAACGGCGGCGCGATCGCCATTGGCCATCCGCTCGGCATGAGCGGCGCGCGTCTCGTCACCACCGCTGCCTACCAATTGCACCGTCAGGGCGGGCGCTATGCACTTTGCACCATGTGCATCGGCGTCGGCCAGGGCATTGCCATCATCATCGAGCGCGTCTGACGCGCTGAAATCGGAGGAACGATCATGTATGCACAGATGGTGAAGACCGATAGCGCCCGCGTCCGGTCTCTCGACGAGATGGATCCGCAGGAGCGCGCCTTCCAGGAGCGCATCGACGCCGGCCAGAAGATCGAGCCGAAGGAATGGATGCCGGAGGGCTACCGCAAGACGCTGATCCGCCAGATCAGCCAGCACGCCCATTCCGAAATCGTCGGCCAGCTTCCCGAGGGCAACTGGATCACCCGCGCGCCGACGCTCGAGCGCAAGGCCATCCTGCTCGCCAAGGTCCAGGACGAGGCTGGCCACGGCCTCTATCTCTACTGCGCCGCCGAGACGCTCGGGGTCAGCCGCGACGAGATGTACGATCAGCTGCATTCCGGCAAGGCGAAGTACTCGTCGATCTTCAACTATCCGACCCTGACCTGGGCCGACATCGGCGCAATCGGCTGGCTGGTCGATGGAGCGGCGATCATGAACCAGGTCCCGTTGCAGCGCTGTTCCTACGGCCCGTACTCCCGGGCCATGATCCGCATCTGCAAGGAAGAAAGCTTCCATCAGCGCCAGGGCTACGACCTTCTCATGAAGATGGTGAAGGGCACGCCGGCGCAGAAGGCCATGGTGCAGGACGCGCTGAACCGCTGGTGGTGGCCGTCGCTGATGATGTTCGGCCCTTCCGACGATGCGTCCGTGCATTCGGCCCAGTCTATGGCGTGGAAGATCAAGCAGAACTCCAACGACGAGCTGCGCCAGAAGTTTGTCGACCAGACCGTGCCGCAGGCCGAGTACCTCGGTCTCACCGTTCCGGATCCGGATCTGAAGTGGAACGAGGAAAAGGGCGGCTATGATTTCGGCGAGCCGGACTGGAGCGAGTTCTTCGCCGTGATCGCCGGCAATGGTCCGTGCAACGCCGAGCGCCTCGATGCCCGCAAGAAGGCGTGGGACGACGGTGCCTGGTTCCGCGACGGCCTGACCGCCCATGCGGAAAAGGCCGCCGACCGTCGCCGCGCCGCGAAGGTCGCTGCTGAGTAATTTCGAACACAAGCTTCAGGGAGTGAGAAACATGTCCAGCGAATGGCCGCTTTGGGAAGTCTTCATCCGTGGTCAGCACGGCCTCAACCATCGCCACGTCGGCAGCCTGCATGCGCCGGACGCCGAAATGGCGATCAACAATGCCCGCGACGTTTACACGCGCCGCAATGAGGGCGTCAGCATCTGGGTCGTTCGCTCGAGCGACATCGTCGCAAGCTCGCCGTCCGACAAGGGCCCGCTGTTCGAGCCCTCGAACTCGAAGGTCTATCGTCATCCGACGTTCTTCGATATCCCGGAAGAAGTGGGGCACATGTGATGGCCGCCGCTACCGCAATCGGTGCGACCGTCGACCGGACCGCACTTTTCGAGTTCCTGCTGCGCATGGGCGACAACGCCCTGATCCTCGGCCATCGCGTGTCCGAGTGGTGCGGGCATTCGCCCGTGCTCGAGGAGGATATCGCCCTTGCCAACACCGCGCTCGACCTGATCGGCCAGACCCAGCTCTGGCTTGGCCTTGCGGGAGAAGTGGAAGGCGAGGGGCGCAGCGCCGATGACCTGGCGTTCCTGCGCGACGGCTTCGACTTCCGCAACCTGCTGCTGCTCGAGCGTCCGAACGGCGACTTCGGCAAGACGCTGATGCGGCAGTTCCTGTTCGATGCCTATCACTACGTGCAGCTCAAGCGGCTCAAGGATTCGACCGACCGCCGGATTGCCGAGATCGCCGAAAAGGCGCTCAAGGAAGTGTCCTACCATCTGGAGCGCAGCCGCGACCTCATCATCCGCCTCGGCGACGGCACGGCCGAAAGCCATCGTCGGATGCAGGAGGCGGTGGATGATCTCTGGGCTTATACCGGTGAAATGTTCGTCGCCGATGAAGCCGACAACATGGTGGCCACGGCCGGCATCGCTCCGGATCCGGCAAGCCTGAAGGCGGCATGGGACGAGATCGTCGGCGAAGCATTTGCCGAAGCCACGCTGAAGAAGCCGGTCGACGGTTTCATGCAGAAGGGCGGAAAGCGTGGTGTTCATACCGAGCACCTCGGCTTCATCCTCGCCGACCTGCAGTTCCTGCAGCGTGCCTATCCCGGTGCGACCTGGTAGGAGCGCACCATGGAAGCTCGGCTGCATCCTTCGACGCAAGAGGTCTGGCAGTGGCTTTCCGAAGTGCCCGACCCCGAAATCCCGGTGATTTCGCTGACCGATCTCGGCATCATCCGTGATGTCGAGTGGGACGGGGATACGCTCGAAGTGACCGTTACCCCGACCTATTCTGGCTGTCCGGCCACGACGATCATCAACCTGGACATCGAGCGGGCGCTCGCCGAACGCGGGTTGGAGAAAGTCCGGCTGAAGCGCCAGCTGTCGCCGGCCTGGACCACGGACTGGATCAGCGCCGAGGGGCGCCGCAAGCTCAAGGAATACGGTATCGCGCCGCCCATCGACGGCACGGCTGCCGACGGCGTGCTGCTGAAGCGGATCGATCGCATGACCGGGGCATCGAACCTCGTCATCGAATGTCCGCGCTGCGGCTCGCACAAGACCGAGAAGATCAGCCAGTTCGGTTCGACCCCCTGCAAGGCGAGCTACCGCTGCACCGAATGCCTGGAACCGTTCGACTATTTCAAGTGCATCTGAGCGATGCCAAAAGATTGAGGGCCGAATAATGGCACGTTTTCATTCCCTTGAAGTGACCGATGTCCGTCGCGAGACGCGGGACGCAGTCGTAGTGACGCTGGCGCCCGCGCCGGAAGACCGCGACCTCTTCGATTTCACCCAGGGCCAGTATCTGACTTTCCGCCGCCAGTTCGACGGCGAGGAACTCCGCCGCTCCTATTCGATCTGCGCCGGCCGCGATGAAGGCGTCCTGAAGGTCGGGATCAAGCGGGTCGACGGCGGTTGCTTCTCGACCTGGGCCAACGAAAACCTCGCGGTTGGCGACAGGCTCGAAGCCATGCCGCCGATGGGAACGTTCTTTACGCCCATCGAACCCGAGGCCGAAAAGCACTATCTCGGCTTTGCCGGCGGTAGCGGCATCACGCCGGTGCTCTCGCTGATCAAGACGACGCTCGCCCGCGAGCCGCGCTCCTCCTTCACTCTGGTCTATGCCAACCGGCAGATCAGCTCGATCATGTTCCGCGAGGAACTGGAAGACCTGAAGAACACCTATCTCGGTCGCTTCTCGGTCCTGCATGTGCTGGAGAGCGAAGCCCAGGATATCGACCTGTTCACCGGTCGCGTCGATGCCGAGAAATGCGCCGCGCTTTTCAAGGGCTGGATCAATCTTTCGGCGATCACCACGGCCTTCATCTGCGGTCCGGAACCGATGATGCTGGCGATTGCCGGCGCGCTGAAGGAACATGGCCTGCGCGAAGACCAGATCAAGTTCGAGCTGTTCGCATCCTCGCAGCCCGGGCGCGCGCGCCAGAGGGCGGAGAGCGCGGTCGGGGCCGACAAGGGCGCGACCTGCCAGGCGACCGTGACGCTCGATGGCGCCACCCGTACCTTCAACTTCCCCAAGCACGGCCAGAGCCTTCTCGAAGCCGCGCTCGAAAATGCGATGGATGCGCCCTACGCCTGCAAGGCCGGTGTCTGCTCTACCTGTCGCGCCAAGGTGATCGAGGGCGAAGTCGAGATGGAAACCAACCACGCGCTCGAGGACTACGAGGTACGGCAGGGCTATGTGCTCACCTGTCAGTGCTATCCGCTGACCGACCGCGTCGTTGTCAGCTACGACCAGTAAGCGGCCCCGGCAACCCGTTCGGGCGAGGAGAACAGCGATGCAGGATGCGATGTCGATCGAGGACTATCTCGCCAAGGGCGGCATGCTGACGTCGCCCTCCAATGTACCGGCGCGCTATCGTGGCGAACTTCTGCGGCTGATGGCGAGCTTCGTCGATAGCGAACTGGCGGGGGCCGCCGGTTTTGCCGACACGATCAACGATGCGCCGGGCATCCAGGAACGGATCTCGGCGGCGAGGATCGTGCTCGAGAAGACCGATCACGCCGGGCAGGTGCTCGACGTGATGGGTACCTTCGGCGCCGATACCGGCCGGTACGCGATCCACTATCCATGGGCGGCGCGTATCGCCCGCGATGCCGATATCGGTGCTGCCCGGCAGGGCGGAGACATGCGGCTTTCCGTCTTCCACTATCCACTGGAAGGCTGGATCGACGCCGTCGTCATGAATGTGCTGATGGGTAGCGCAGGGGGCATCCAGCTCAACGAACTGACGCGGGTTTCGTACCAGCCACTCGCTGACGTCTTCCGCGCGATCCTGCCGCGCGAGACACGACACCTGGAGCTTGGGCTTTCAGGGCTCAAGCGCATCGCGGGAACCGAAGACGGTCGGAAGGCTGCGCTCGCCTCCATCGCCTATTGGCGGCCGCGCGTCGCGGCAAGCTTCGGCCTGTCCGGCTCCGCCCGTTTCGACATGCTCAAGCGCTTCGGCTTGCGCCACACACCGAATGAAACGCTGCTTGCCGAATGGCAGGCGGCGATTGATGCGCAACTTTCTGCGCTGAACCTGAAATGACTGGAAGGACAATTAGATGAACGTCATCGCAAGCCGGCCGCGCCGGCTCGAAAGCTATGTGTGCGGCACCTGGGCTGCGGGCGCGAAGGAAGGCACGGCGCTGCTGGACGCCTCGACCGGCGAGACCGTCGCCTGGATCGACTCGACCGGCATCGACTTCAAGGCAGTCCTGGAATACGGCCGCGCCAAAGCCGGTCCCGCGCTTCGTCGCATGTCCTTCCATGACCGGGCTGCGATGCTGAAGGCTCTCGGCCTGAAGCTGATGGAACAGAAGGAAGAGTTTTACGCGCTGTCGCTGGCGACTGGCGCCACCCGCGCCGACGGCTGGATCGACATCGAGGGCGGGATCGGCACGCTGCTGTCCTTCGCTTCGAAGGGGCGGCGTGAACTGCCGAATACCCGCGTACTGCTCGACGGCGACGTCGAGGGCCTCTCCAGGGACTCGAGCTTCTCGGCGCAGCACATCCTGTCGCCGCTGCAGGGCGTAGCGGTCCACATCAACGCTTACAACTTCCCGATCTGGGGCATGCTGGAAAAGGTGGCGCCGACGCTGCTCGCCGGGATGCCGGCTATCGTCAAGCCCGCGAGCCAGACGGCCTATCTGACCGAACTCATGGTTCGCCGCATCATCGAAAGCGGCATTCTGCCCGAAGGTGCGTTGCAGCTCATCTCCGGTTCGGTCGGTGACCTGCTCGACCATGTCGACGGTCAGGACGTGGTGACCTTCACCGGCTCGGCCTGGACCGGCCGCAAGCTTAGGACCCATCCGGCGATTATCGAGAATTCCGTGCGCTTCAGCATGGAGGCCGATAGCCTCAATGCCTCGATCCTCGGCCTCGACGCGGCTCCCGGCACGGAAGAGTTCGACCTCTTCGTCAAGGAAGTCGCGCGCGAGATGACCGTGAAGGCAGGACAAAAGTGCACCGCCATCCGCCGCGTCTTCGCACCGCGCGCCTACTGCGAGGCGGTCATCAAGGCGCTCGGCGAGCGCCTTGGCAAGACTGCACTCGGCAATCCGGCGGATGAAGGCGTGCGCATGGGTCCGCTTGCAAGCCTCGCGCAACGAGAGGAAGTCCGCGAGCGGATCGCCGACCTGGCAAGGGAAGCAGAGATCGTCTTCGGAAATCCGGATAAAGCCCAGGTGGTCTCCGGCGATGCCGAGGCCGGCGCCTTCCTCAACCCCGTGCTGCTCTATTGCGACAAGCCGGGCACCGCGCAGGCGGTCCACGACGTCGAGGCCTTCGGGCCGGTCAGCACCATCATGCCCTACGACACGGTCGAGGAAGCGGTCGCTCTTGCCCAGCGCGGCAAGGGCAGCCTGGTGTCATCGGTATTCACCAATGATCCCGAATTCGCTCGCGAAGCCGTGCTCGGCCTGGCGCCTTTCCATGGCCGCGTCATGATCGGCAACCGCCAGAGCGCGAAGACCTCGACGGGTCACGGCTCCCCGCTGCCGGGGCTCGTCCATGGCGGTCCGGGTCGCGCCGGTGGCGGCGAGGAACTGGGTGGGATGCGCGCCGTCAAGCACTACATGCAGCGCACCGCGATACAGGGTGCGCCGACCTTGCTTTCGGCTGTCACCGGTCGCTGGACGGAAGGCGCAGCAGCGCAGTCCGACGGACGCCATCCGTTCCGCAAGTCGCTCGCCGAACTGAAGATCGGCGACGAACTGGTGACCGCGAAGCGCACCGTGACCCTCGCGGACATCGAGCATTTCGCCGGATTCACCGGTGATACCTTCTATGCGCACATGGATGAGGCGGCCGCGCGGGCCAACCCGTTCTTCGACGGTCGCGTCGCCCACGGCTATCTCATCGTCTCATTCGCCGCCGGCCTGTTCGTCGATCCGGCGCCGGGTCCGGTCCTTGCCAATTACGGCGTGGATAACCTGCGCTTCCTGACGCCGGTCTATGCCGACGACACGCTGCAGGTCCGGCTGACCTGCAAGGATATCAATCCGCGGGCAGGCGCCGAACACGGCGAAGTGCGCTGGGATTGCCGCGTCACCAACCAGAACGACGCCGTCGTCGCCCAGTACGACGTGCTGACGATGGTGGCGAAGACCTGGGAAGCGTGAAACGCGACGCCATGAAAACGCCCGCCGCGCGAAGTTGCGCGGCGGAGCCCGAGAAGGAATAAGGCACGTGGCTCAGATCTACTCCTATGACGGCGTCGTTCCGGTGGTCGACCCTGCTGCCTTTGTTCACCCCGCGGCCGTCGTCATCGGCGATGTGATCGTCGGACCGGCCTGCTATGTCGGTCCGGGGGCGGTGCTGCGCGGCGATTTCGGTCGGATCGTCATGGAGCGCGGCTCGAACCTGCAGGAGACCTGCGTGGTTCACAGCTTCCCCGATGTCGAAGTCGTGATCGGCGAGGAGGGGCATGTCGGCCATGGCGCGGTGCTGCATGGCTGCCGCATCGGCTGCAACGCGATGGTCGGCATGAATGCCGTGGTCATGGACGAGGCGGTGGTCGGCGAAAATTCGATCGTCGCGGCGATGGCCTTCGTCAAGGCCGGGGCGCAAATTCCGGCAAACAGCCTGGCGGTCGGCTCGCCGGCGCGGGTCATCCGGGAACTGACGGAAGACGAGATCGCCTGGAAGCGGAGGGGCACCGCGATCTACCAGCGCCTGGCGCTCGAGGCGAAGGACAAGCTCATGCCGGTAGAGCCGCTTTCGGCCGTGGAACCGGACCGTCGGCGCATCAGCGCGCCGAAGTACGATCCGCTCATTCTCGAGCGGTTGAAACTCGGTGATTGAGGGCCGGGTTCAGCGAACCGCCTTGACACCTTCGAGAATGAGGGTCGTTGCGATGTCCGCATACTCCTCGCGGGAAATCGGGCCGCCGGGCCGGAACCACATATAGACCCAGTTCATCATGCCGAAGAGTGACATCGTCACCGGCATCAGCAGCGGCCGGTCGCTGTTGAGGTCGGGATTGATGGCGTGGATGACGCTGGAAAAGCGCCGGACGATCCGGCGTTCGATGGCCTGCAGTTCGGAAAGCTGTTCTGCGGAAAGGGCGCTGGTGCCGAAGAGCTGGACCTTGTGTTCGTTGTCGGAGTCCCGGTAGTTCTCCAGCACGGCGCGCACGAGAAGCCTGAGCCTCTCCTGCGGGTCGCCGTTTGGGCGGTCGGCGGCGTCGATCGCCGCCTCGAGTTCGGTGAGCTGGGTGCGCACGATGTCGAAGATCAGCGCATCCTTGCTCGGGTAATAGTGGTAGAGAAGCGCTTTCGAGACATGGCTGTGCGAGGCGATCAGGGACATCGACGCCTTTTCCATGCCCATCACGGCAATCCCCGCCGCGGCGCTCTTCAGAAGGCCTCGTTGCTTCTCTTCGAAATCGACTGCGCGAGTCCGTGCCATTCGTCCTGATCTACCTCGTTTTTGGCTGCGGCCGCATCGAGTGTGGCCGCGTTTGTGCATCTTTCCTTGTATACACAATCAATCCCCGAGCCACCTCGAGGAGTTGCCCATTTACTCTTTTGGACGGTTGTCCACCACCCGCTTGGCCTTGCCTTCCGAACGGGCGACTTCACCCGGAGCATGCACCGTGACCTTGGTGCTCACGCCGACCACGCTCTTGATGTGGTGTGCGAGTTCCTTTGCCGAACCGGCCCGGGCTTCGTCGTCGGCCGCATCAACGGTACATTCGGCATGGACGGTCATGTTGTCCATACGTCCGCTGCGGCTGAGCTCGATTTGGAAATGGGGGGCGAGGCCGCGGCATTTCAGGATCTGCTCCTCGATCTGGGTCGGGAAAACATTGACGCCGCGCAGGATGATCATGTCGTCCGAACGGCCGGTGACCTTTTCCATGCGGCGCATCGAGCGCGCGGTGCCGGGCAGCAGCCGGGTCAGGTCGCGGGTGCGGTAGCGGATGATCGGCAGGCCTTCCTTGGTCAGCGTCGTGAACACCAGTTCGCCGATCTCGCCGTCCGGCAGGACCTCGCCGGTGACCGGGTCGATGATTTCAGGATAGAAGTGATCTTCCCAGACGTGCAGGCCGTCCTTGGTTTCGACGCACTCGTTGGCAACGCCGGGGCCCATGACTTCCGAGAGACCGTAGATGTCGACGGCATGCATGTCGAACGCCTGTTCGATCTCGCTACGCATCGCCCCGGTCCAGGGTTCGGCACCGAAGATGCCGATGGCCAGCGAGCTTTCGCGCGGGTCGATGCCCTGGCGGCGGAACTCGTCGAGGATCGACAGCATGTAGGACGGCGTCACCATGATGATGCGCGGCTTGAAGTCCTGCATCAGCGTGACCTGGCGCTCGGTCATGCCGCCGGAGATCGGCACGACGGTGCAGCCGAGCTTCTCAGCGCCGTAATGGGCGCCAAGGCCGCCGGTGAACAGGCCGTAGCCGTAAGCGACGTGGACGATGTCGCCAGGACGTCCGCCGGAGGCGCGGATCGAACGGGCCACCACGGTCGCCCAGGTATCGATGTCCTTCTGCGTGTAGCCGACCACGGTCGGCTTGCCTGTCGTGCCGGAGGAGGCGTGGATGCGGCTGAGCTTTTCACGCGGTACGGCGAACATGCCGAAGGGATAGGTGTCGCGCAGGTCCTTCTTGGTGGTGAAGGGGAACTTCGCCAGATCCGAAAGGGTCTTCAGGTCGGAAGGGTGGACGCCCGCCTCGTCGAAACGCTGCCGGTAGAAGGGAGAGTTCTCATAGGCATGGGTCAGCGACCACTTCATCCGTTCGAGCTGAAGCGAGGAGATCTCGTCGCGCGATGCCGTTTCGATGGCCTCGAGATCGCCGGGGCGGGGTGAAAGGTCTTCCATGAATGTCTCCTCCGAAAATGCGATTGGGTGCCGCATCAGCCCTGTTCAGGCAGAAGGGTGCCCTTGATGGTACGCGAATGGCCACGAAACTCTGCGATATGCTCGCCGGTCTGGTTGGTGACCTTGATATCGTAGATGCCGCTCCGACCCCGGCGCGATACCTCCCGTGCCGTTGCCGTCAGGCGGTCGCCCGTGAAAGCCGGTGCCAGATAGGTAACCGAACAATGCTGGGCGACGGCGCGCTGGTTGTAGCTGTTGCAGGCGAATGCGAAGGCCGAATCCGCAAGCGTGAAGATGTAGCCGCCGTGGCAGGTGCCGTGGCCGTTCGTCATCGTCTTGGCGACCGTCATAGAGATCGTGGCTTCGCCGGGCGCTACGGAATCGAGGCTCATGCCGAGATGATTGGTGGCGTTGTCGTCTGCCCACATCGCGTCGGCACAGGCCTTGGCAAGTTCCAGGGGCGAAAAGGTGGGGGTGTCGTTCATCGGCCGGTGAACTCCGGCTTGCGCTTCTCGAGGAATGCCGTGACGCCCTCGGCGTAGTCGGCGCTGCGTCCGGCTTCACGCTGCAGGTCACGCTCGAGATCTAGCTGCTGGTCGAGGGAATTGGTGGCCGCCGCCTGGATGGCGCGCTTGGTCATGCCGAGGCCCTTGGTTGGACCGGCCGCGAGCCGGGTCGCAAGCGCCATGGCTTCTTCCATCAGCTTGTCGTCGTCGACCGCACGCCAGATGAGGCCCCAGTCGGCTGCGGTTTCCGCGCCGAGCGGTTCGGCAGTCAGCGCAAGCGCCTTGGCGCGCGCTTCGCCGATGAGGCGTGGCAGGCTCCAGGTGCCGCCCGAATCGGGCACGAGGCCGATCTTGGCGAAAGCCTGGATGAAGCGTGCCGAACGGGCGGCCAGCGTGATGTCGCAAGCAAAGGCGATGTTGGCGCCGGCACCCGCCGCAACGCCGTTCACGGCGCAGATCACCGGCTTTTCCAGGCTGCGGATCAGCCGCAGCAGTGGGTTATAGAACGTCTCGATCGTATGACCGAGGTCGGGCGTGCCGTTGCGCGGGTCGCGGTCGCCGAGATCCTGGCCGGCGCAGAAGCCGCGACCGGAGCCGGTGAGAAGTACGGCGCGCACGGCGGCATCCGCGTGGGCGCTCTCGAAACCGGCGCGCAGCGCCAGGTGCATCTCTTCATTGAAGGCGTTGAGCTTGTCGGCGCGATTGAGGGTGAGTTGCAGGACTCCGTCGGTCAGCGCCGACAGAATGGTATCAGATTCAGACATCTAGCCTCCCTGTCGCCATTCCCGTTGGCGACCGTAAAAAAACTCTTGCATAAACCGACCGGTCAGTCAATTATAAAAGTACTGACGAGGAGGAGCAGTCATGACCACACTATTCGAGCGCCATCGCGCCACACTTGACGCTGCGCTTGATGCAGCCGGCACGCGAGGCTACTGGTCCGCCTACTCTGAAATTCCAAGTGGTAAGATTTATGGCGAAACCGCCAAGGAAGACGGTCTCGCTAATTATGAGGCCCGCCTGGGCAAATCCTTCGAGCTGCCGGGTCATCCGGCCGAAGCCGCTGTCGGTGCGGAAGTCTCACCGTTCGGCCCCGCGCTCGGCGTTACCTATCCTGCCGCATCCGCCGAAACCCTGGTTGCCGCCTCGCAGGCCGCTGCGCCCGCATGGGCCGCCGCTTCGCCCGAGGCGCGCGTCGGCGTCTGCCTTGAGATCCTTGCGCGGCTCAACCGCATGAGCTTCGAGATGGCGAATGCCGTCATGCACACGACCGGCCAGGCATTCGCCATGGCCTTCCAGGCAGGCGGTCCGCACGCCCAGGACCGTGGTCTCGAAGCCGTCGCCTATGCCTATGCGGAGATGAACCGTACACCGGCGAAGGCCGTGTGGACGAAGCCGCAGGGCCGGAACGAGCCGATCGTCATGGAGAAGCACTGGCGGGTCGTCCCGCGCGGCGTATCGCTGGTCATCGGCTGCAACACCTTCCCGACCTGGAACAGCTATCCCGGTCTTTTCGCAAGCCTGGCGACCGGCAATACCGTCGTCGTCAAGCCGCATCCGGCCGCAATCCTGCCGGTGGCGATGACCATCGAAATCGCTCGCCGCGTGCTCGCCGAGGAAGGTTTCGCTGCCGATATCGTGCTGCTCGCCGCCGATGCGCCCGGAGCTGAAATCACCTGCGATCTCGTCAGCCATCCCGCCGTTGCGATCATCGACTATACCGGCTCCAGTGGCTTTGGTGACTGGGTACGCTCGAATGCGGGCAATGCCGAGGTCTATACCGAGGAGGCGGGGGTCAACTCCATCGTGATCGGCGCGACCGACAACTTTGCCGGCATGTGCAGCAACATCGCCTTTTCGTTGTCGCTCTACAGCGGCCAGATGTGCACGGCGCCACAGAACATTTTCCTACCACGCGGCGGCATCGAGACCAATGAGGGCCGCAAGAGCTTCGATGAGGTCGCGGCCGGTATCGCGGCGGCCGTGGATGGCCTGCTGGCCGACCCGGCGCGCGCCGCCGGTGTCTGCGGCGCAATCGCCAATCCCGCCACGATCGCGCGCGTCGCCGCGGCTCGCAGTCTCGGCCGAATTGTTCGCGATTCGGCGCCGGTGGAAGGTCTGGACGGTGCGCGCACAGCGACGCCGCTGATCCTCGCCGTCGATGCGGCGGAAACCGATGCGCATGAAGAAGAGCGTTTCGGCCCGATCGTGTTTGTTGTCGCGGTTGCTGACAGCGCCGAAGGCGTCGAACGCGCCGCCGGTCTCGCCGCGCGCAAGGGTGCGATCACCGCAGCGCTCTACGAGACGGAAGAGAGCGTCATCCTCGCGGCGGCCGACCGCTTCGCGGCCGCGGGCGTCAACCTTTCGGTCAATCTGACCGGCGGCATCTATGTGAACCAGAGCGCCGCCTTCAGCGATTACCACGTCACCGGTGCAAACCCGGCAGGCAATGCGAGCCTGACCGATACGGCGTTTGTCGCCAACCGGTTCCGCGTGGTGATGTGGCGCCGTCCGCTGGCGGCGTAAAGGAGCTTCGACTTAAACCTTATCAATTTGTTGGGAGGAGATACCGACATGAAATTTTTGTCCATGACCACCGCGCTGGCCGGCACGCTCGCGCTCAGCCTCGGCTTCGCCGTTCCGGCACTCGCCGACATCAAGATCGGCGCGACCATCTCGGAAACCGGGCCGGCTTCGTTCCTCGGTGATCCGGAAGCCAAGACGCTGAAAATGCTCGTCGAACAGATCAATGCGGCCGGCGGTGTCAACGGCGAAAAGATCGATCTTATCGTCTATGACGACGGCGGCGATCCGAACAAGGCACGCACTTTCGCGACCCGTCTCGTCGAGGACGATGAAGTCGTGGCCGTCATCGGCGGCACGACGACCGGCACCTCCATGGCCATCAGCCCCGTGATGGGCGATTCGGAAATCCCGTTCATCTCGCTTGCCGGCGCAATCGAGATCATCAATCCGGTTCAGCCCTTCACCTTCAAGACGCCGCACACCGACCGCATGGCCTGTGCCAAGATCTTCGAAGACATGAAGAAGAGCGGCATTTCGAAGATTGGCCTGATCTCCGGTTCGGATGGTTTCGGTGCCTCGATGCGAAAGCAGTGCCTCGAAATCATCGGCGAATACGGCATCGAGGTCGTGGCCGACGAAACCTACGGCCCGACCGACGCCGACATGACGCCGCAGCTCACCAACATCAAGGGCAAGGACGGCATCCAGGCAGTTCTGAACCCCGGCATGGGCCAGGGCCCGGCGATCGTGACCCGCAATTTCGCGCAGCTCGCAGTCGGCCTGCCGCTCTACCAGTCGCACGGCGTTGCGTCGGACGGCTTCATCGAGCTTGCCGGTGCCGAGGCTGCCGAGGGCGTCCGCCTGCCGGGCACCGCGCTGCTCGTCGCCAACATCCTGCCGGAAAGCGATCCGCAGCGCGGCGTTACCGTGGCCTACAAGGAAGCCTACGAGAAGCTGACCGGCAAGCCGGTCTCGACCTTCGGCGGCTATGCCCATGACGCGCTGTTCATCCTCGTCGATGCGATCAAGCGCGCCGGCAGCACCGAGCCGACGGCAATCCGTGACGCGATTGAATCGACGGCGGGCCTCGTCGGCACCACCGGTACGGTCACCATGTCGGCCGAAGACCACCTCGGCCTCGATCTCTCGGCATTCCGCATGCTGCAGATCGAGAACGGCGGCTGGAAGATCGTCGAATAATCGAGCCGTGCCGCCGCCTGCAGCATCTCGCCTGCAGGCGGCGGGAACCGTCGCGCGAAGCGGAGCCCGTTCATGCCCGAACTCATGCAATTTTTCCTGTCCGGGATCACTGTCGGCGCAGTCTATGCGCTCGTCGCCCTCGGATTCACGATCATCTACAATGCCTCCGACGTCGTGAACTTCGCCCAGGGCGAGTTCGTCATGCTCGGCGGCATCATCACCGTCTTTACCTACGGGGCCGGGTTGCCGCTGCCGCTGGCAGCGCTCATTGCCATCATCGCCACGGCCGCGGTCGGCGTTGCGCTCAACAAGCTGGCGATCGAGCCGGCGCGCGGCGCCCCGGTCGTTTCGCTGATCATCATCACCATCGGCGCTTCCATCTTCATCCGCGGCGCTACGCAGCTGATCTTCGACAAGCAGATCCATCGCTTCCCGGCGTTCTCTGGCGACCAGCCGATCCTCATCGGTGGCGCCACGATCCTGCCGCAGAGCCTGTGGGTGATTGCCGGCGCGCTGATGGTGTTCTTCTGTCTGTGGCTGTTCTTCACGCGCACGCTGATCGGTCGCGCCGTACTGGCGACCGCCAATAACCGCATTGCCGCACAACTGGTCGGGATCAACACGAAATACGTGATGACGCTGTCCTTCGCCATGTCGGCCGCCATCGGTGCGCTCGCCGGCGTTCTGGTGACGCCGATCACGATGACGAGCTACGACGTTGGCCTGGCGCTGGCGCTCAAGGGCTTCGCCGCCGCCATGCTTGGCGGCATGGGCAACCCCAAGGGCGCGCTGGTCGGCGGCCTGCTGCTCGGCATCCTCGAAGCGATGACCGCAGGCTACATCAGCTCGCAGTACAAGGACGCCGCAGCCTTCATCGTCATCCTCGCGGTGCTGTTCGCCATGCCACAGGGCCTGTTCGGCCGCAAATCGACGGAACGGGTGTAAACATGCGGCTATCGAGCAAACTTACCACGCTTCTCATCCTGGCGGCGGTGATCGCGATCGCGCCGATCTTCTTCCCGTCGTCCTACTATTTTCGCGTCGGCTCGCTGATCTTCGTCAACGGCCTTGCGGTTACCGGGCTCGTCATCCTCGTCGGCTATGCCGGCCAGATCAGCCTTGGTCACGCAGGTTTCGCCGGGATCGGCGCCTATGCCTGCGCGCTGGCGCCGGTTCACCTCGGGCTGCATCCGATGACCGCCGCTCTGCTCGGCGCGGTGCTGTCGGCCGTGATCGCATGGCTGGTCGGCCGCCCGATCCTGCGGCTGAAGGGCTATTATCTCGCGGTCGCCAGCCTCGGATTCGGCATTCTCGTCTCGATGGTGCTGACCAATGAGGCGAAGCTCACCGGCGGTCCCGACGGCATGCCGGTGCCGGAACTCGGCCTGCGCGCGGCCCTTAAGACGATCGGGATCGACCTTTCCAATACCGAGTTCTGGTACGCATTCTCCGGTTTCGTGCTCGTTGTCGGAGCCTGGCTTGCGCTGAACCTCTACCACAGCCCGACCGGTCGGGCGCTCCGCGCACTGCATGGCTCGGAAGTCGCTGCCAGCACGGTTGGCGTGGATGTCGCCCGCTTCAAGCTGCAGGCATTCGTCATCTCGGCGGTCTATGCCTCGGTCTCCGGTTCGCTGCTGGCGCTCCAGAACAAGTTCATCACCCCTGACGTTGCCGGCTTCATGCACTCGATTGAGATGGTCACCATGGTGGTTCTCGGCGGTGCGGGCTCGGTGCTCGGTGCGATCCTCGGCGCGGCGATTCTGACGACGCTGCCGCAGGTGCTCACCGTTTTCCAGGAATATGAACAGCTGATGCTCGGCCTTGTCATGATGCTGGTCATGATCTTCATGCGCGAAGGTCTGCTGCCGTCCATCGTACGCCGCGTCCGGGGGAGGGCATGATGAATTTGCTGCAAATCGAAGGCCTTGGCATTGATTTCGGAGGCCTGCGCGCCGTCAACGATGTCAGTTTCAGCGTGAAGCCGGGCGAGATCGTCTCGGTGATCGGGCCGAACGGAGCCGGAAAGACGACGCTGTTCAACATGATCTCGGGCGTCTACGCGCCGGGGCGCGGGAGCGTCAAGCTCGACGGCGAGGATGTCACGCGCATGCCGCCGCATCTGCTGGCCCGGCGCGGGCTGTCGCGAACCTTCCAGAACCTGCAGATCTTCCAGGCGATGACGGTGCTCGAAAACGCCGTCGCCGGCCATCACCTGCATGAGCGCGGCTCGGTGCTCGCCGATCTCTTCTCGCTGCCGGCCTCGCGCCGTCGCAGCCGTGAATCCGAGGCGAGCGCCCGGCAGTTGCTCGAACGGGTGGGTCTTGCGCGGGCCGCCGAGCAGGAGGCGGGATCGCTGTCCTACGGCGCGCTGAAGCGATTGGAAATCGCCCGGGCGCTGGCGCTCAAGCCGCGGGTGCTGCTGCTTGATGAACCCGCCGCCGGCTGCAATGCCGTCGAGACCGAGGAGATCGACCATCTCATAGCCAAGGTTGCGGCCGAAGGCGTGGCGATCCTGCTCGTCGAGCACGACATGAAGATGGTCATGCGTATTTCCAATCACATCGTGGTGCTGGATCACGGCGAAAAGATCGCCGAGGGAGAACCGGCTGCGATCGCGCGCAATCCGCGCGTCATCGAGGCCTATCTCGGTGCCCAGGCTGTGGAGGCTGCCAATGTTGACGGTTGAGGGACTGCGTTCGCGCTACGGACGCATCGAGGTGCTGCACGGAATCGATCTCGACGTCGCCTCCGGGGAGATCGTGACGGTGGTCGGCGCCAATGGCGCGGGCAAGACCACGCTGTTGAAATGCCTGTCCGGTATCCAGCCGGTGGCCTCGGGCTCGATCGTCTTTCGCGGTGAAGCGTTGACGACCGTGCCGGCTCATCGCCGCGTGCAGCGCGGGCTCGGCCAGTCGCCGGAAGGCCGCCAGATCTTTACCAACCTCAGTGTCGAGGAAAACCTGCGGCTCGGCGCCTATCTGTTTGCCGACGACAAGGTCGACCACGACATGCAGGAAGCTTTCGCCATGTTCCCGATCCTGAAGGAGAAGCGGAACCTTGCGGCGGGCGGTCTGTCGGGCGGTCAGCAGCAGATGCTGGCGATTGCCCGCGCGTTGATGGGGCGTCCGTCCTGCCTGCTGCTCGACGAGCCGAGCATGGGCCTGGCGCCCATTCTGGTGGCGCAGATCTTCGATGTGGTGAAGAGCCTGAAGGCGCTCGACGTCACCGTGCTTCTTGTCGAGCAGAACGCCTTTGGTGCGCTTTCGATTGCCGACAGGGGCTATGTCATGGAGACGGGGCGGATCACCATGTCCGGCCCCGCCGCCGAACTGATCGCGGACGAACGCATTCGCGCCGCTTATTTGGGAATATGAAATCATGACCATCACCATCGCACGCGAAGGCCAGACTGCCGTCGTCACCGTCGACAACCCGCCCGTTAACGCCCTGTCGCAGGCGCTTCGCCAGGCACTCGTCGAGGCGGTCGATACGCTGGACGCCGACGATGCGGTGCAATCCGTCGTGCTGATTTGCGCCGGCCGGACCTTCATTGCCGGCGCCGATGTCAGCGAATTCGGCAAGCCGCCGCAGCCGCCACACCTGCCTGACGTGGTCGCCCGCATCGAGGCGGCGAAGAAGCCGTGGGTCGCCGCGATCCATGGCAGCGCGCTTGGCGGCGGGCTGGAAGTGGCACTCGGCTGCGCCTATCGCGTGGCCGTGCCGTCTGCAAGCCTCGGCCTGCCCGAGGTGAAGCTCGGCATCATCCCCGGCGCCGGCGGCACGGTTCGCCTGCCGCGGCTGGTAGGTCCCGCGGCCGCTGTCGATCTTATCACGAGCGGCAGCCCGGTCGGGGCGAAGAAGGCCGAAGGGCTGGGGCTGAACGATGCCGTGATCGAAGGCGACCTTCGCTCGGGAGCAATCGAATTCGCCCTCGGCATTGCCGGCAAACCGCTGCCGCTGCCGATTTCCGCACGCAGCGTGGCGGCGGTGGACGCTGATTTCTGGCCCTCTGCCGAAAAGGCCGTTGCCGCGAAGGCCAAGCGTGAAATCGCGCCCTTGCGGGCTTTCGCGTCGGTGAAGAACGCCTGCGAAACCGGTTTCAAAAGCGCCATGGCCTTCGAGCGTGAGACGTTCCTCGAACTGCGCGGCTCCTCCCAGGCGGCGGCCTTGCGCCATGTCTTCTTTGCCGAGCGTGCCGCACCGCGTCCGCCGGAGCTCGCAGGCGTTTCCGCCCGTGACATCCGTTCCGCGGCAGTGATCGGCGGCGGAACGATGGGTGCCGGTATTGCGGCGGCGCTTCGCGATGCCGGCGTGCCGGTGGTTCTCATCGAGCGTGACACGGCGGCCGTGGAGCGCGGCCTTGGCAACGTCCGGGCGATTTTCGATGGCTCGGTGAAGCGCGGGCGGATCACCGGCGAAGTCGCCGACGAACGTATTGGCGGCGTCAAGGGAAGCGAAGATTATGACGCGCTCGCCGATGTCGATCTGGTGATCGAGGCGGTTTTCGAGGATCTGGCAGTCAAGCGCGCCGTCTTCGAGATCCTTTCCAGGGTCTGCCGTGCCGACGCGGTACTGGCGACGAATACGTCCTACCTTGACCCGCAGGCCATCAGCGAGGGGATAACAGGGCCGGAGCGTTTCCTCGGCCTGCATTTCTTCAGCCCAGCCCATGTCATGAAGCTCCTCGAGATCGTGCCGACCGAGGCGACGGCGCCCGAGGTGCTGGCGACCGGCTTCGCGCTTGCCCGCATGCTTGGCAAGATCCCCGTTCGCGCCGGTATCTGCGACGGGTTCATCGGCAACCGCATTCTCAAGGTCACGCGCGCCCAGGCGGAGCGTTTGTTGCTCTCCGGCGCGACGCCTTCGGACGTCGATGCTGCAATGCGCGCCTTCGGCCTGCCGATGGGGCCTTTCGAGGCGCAGGATCTCGGCGGCCTCGATATCGCCGCCTTCCAGCGCAAGGCGGCACGTGAGCGTGGCGAAACGCCGTTCGCGCCGGTTGCCGACCGGCTGTGCGCCATCCAGCGCTATGGACAGAAGTCGGGTGGCGGCTGGTATGACTACGAGCCGGGCAACCGTGCGCCGCAGCTTTCGACAGTCGTTGCCGGCATGATCGCTGAAGAGGCTGCCGGTCGGCCACAGCGCAGCTGGGACGCGAATTCAATCGCCGATGCCATCATCCTGCCGATGGTCAACGAGGCGACCCGGATCCTGGAGGAACGCGTGGCGCTGCGTTCCGCCGACATCGATCTCGTCAAGATCCACGGCTACGGCTTCCCGCGCTGGCGCGGCGGGCCGATGCACTATGCCGAGGCGCGCGGCCTCGCGGAGGTCGTCGCGGTGCTTGACCGGTTGGCGGCCGACGGGCTTGCGGATCAGCCTTGCGAGGGCTTGCGCCGCGCGGCTGTAGCCGGCGGATTTGCCGGCATCAACGGCTGACTGAGCGACTTCAGACAGGCATGCATTAACGAACCCCGTCAGCTTCTGGCGGGGTTTTGCTTTTCCGAATGCTTCACTGGGTCGGCATGGAAAAGGTAAATCGCGTTTCCATCTCGTCGGAATGAACCTCTATGCGCCCGCCGTGCGCCTTGGCGATCTGTGCCGCGATGTAGAGCCCGAGCCCCAACCCCTTGGGGTCGGCGTCGTTGCCGCGGCTGAAGGGGTGGAACAGCCGCGAGATCGAACTGGCGGCGATCGGTGTGCCGGAATTGGAAACCGAAAGCTGGAACAGTCCGCACTCACTCGACGCGATGACGCGGATCGGCCGCTCGTCGGATCCGTGGGTCACTGCATTGCCGAGCAGGTTGGAAAACATCTGGGCAATGCGGGCATGGTCGACTTCGGGATCACTGTCGATGTCTATGGCGAGGTTTATCACCCGCTCGGGATAGGCGGCGCGGATTTCCGCAACCACCTGTTCCAGTGTGGGAGCGAGCGGCCGGCCGGATTGCTTCAGCAACCGTAGCCCGCCGCCAAGCCGCCCTTGCGCGAAATCGAGTAGATTGCCGATGAGGCCGGACATGCGCAGGATGCTTCCCCGCATCATGTGGATGATCCGCGCCGAGGAGGCGGTTTGCGGTTCGCGCAGCAACAGATTGGTGCCGCCGCTGAGCGATGCCAGCGGGTTTCGAAGATCGTGCCCGAGGATGGCGATGAACTGCTCGCGCAGTTCCGAGGTTGCCTGTTCATCGAGGAGGCTGGCCTGGGCCCTGCTCAACCTGTCGTGGGCATCGAGATGATGGGCGACCAGTTCGGCGAAAAGCTTGAAGATCGCCAGAATCTGCGGGTTGTTAAGCTTCGCAGGCTTGGGGTCGATCGCGCAAAGCGTTCCGAAGAAGCGGCCGTCTGGCAGCAGGATCGGCACGGAGATGTAGCTTTGCAGGCCGTAGATCTCGGGAGTGCGATGCTGGCAGTAGAGCGGATCCTCGGCGACATTGTCGATGACGATGACGTCGCGCTGCTCGCGAACCTCGTGGCAGAGCGTGGTCTCGACCTTGAGTTCGCCGCCCACCGGCAGGCCGAACTGGATATTGTCCAGTACCTGGCAGGCAATCCACCGCTCTTCGGTTACCCTGGCGATGGCGGCAAACCCCATGCCGGTCGCCCTGCAAACGACCTCAAGGATCGTCGGCACGGCGGCAATCTCCTGGATGGCGTCTATGTCTCGCTGGAAATCGTGTGGCATCGCCGGCTCAATCATCGCGGGAACTCGCAGTACCTGAACCTATTCCCGAAACGGGAGGGGCGCAATTGGCGCCGGGGCTTTGCGGCATCCGCTGAAAGGCGTGGGCACGGGGGCGATCGCAGCCGCGCCCGGCCAATGATGCTTCACACTTGTCAAGTCCGGCGTCGCGGATATACCTTTTGCCTGAGGAGAAGGCCGGGTCGAGGAGCAACAGTCCGGTCAGGAATACGATGATTGCTGAACACGATGCATTTCTCGTGGCGCTGTCGGTTATGGTTGCGATCCTGGGAGGCTATACCGGATTCGGCCTTGCTGCGCGCATTGGCGGATCGCGTCGCGCCAACCGCCGGTTGCTTCTTGCCGGTGCGGCGACCTTTCTGGCGATCGGGATCTGGACCATGCATTTTCTCGGCATGATGGCGGCGCCACTGCCTGACAATGCCGCCTATCTCGTGCTGCCGACCCTGGTGTCGTTTCTCATTTGCGCGCTGGTGGTCGGTGTGTCGCTCTATTTCGTCAGCATTGGCGAGCCGTCGCGGCTGCGACTGGCCCTTGCTGCGCTGTTGCTGGGCCTTGGGATTGCTTCGATGCACTATGTCGGGATCCATGGTCTCGCGGGTCATTTCACCATCGAGCATGACTACGGAATCATACTGCTGTCGATGATCATCGGGGTTGCCGCCGCCTATGGCGGGCTGCGCATCTACATCGCCCGGCATGACGGCATGCGGCTGGCCATGAGCGCGATCGCGTTCGGTGTCGCCGTGTCCGGCATGCACTATACCGCGATGTTCGGCATGCATTTCGGCACTGCCTCCGACATCGGGCATGGCTCCCTGATGGACGGGCTTGTCGCTTCCCAGCAGGTGCTTTCCCTGGTTGTGGCACTCCTTTGCTTCCTGCTCGCCGGCGGTTTCCTGCTGCTGCTGGTGCCGGACGCGCGCCTGAGGGTGGAAGCCGAGGCCGCGGCGTAAGCCGATACCGGACGGGATGAAGTGCCATATCCCGAACCAGCGGCGGCGCAGGAACCCGTCGCGGCGGTGGCTGCAGGCGCGGGAGGGCAGAAATCCCGTTCGCCGGCGATCCGGGTCGTGGTGGAGGGCGCTACGGGTACCCAGTTCGTCGATGCCGCCGATATCCGCAGCGCTCGCGCCGATGCCCACTACACGCTCGTCCATGACGGTCAGCGCGAGCGCATGTGCACCTGGTCGATCTCGGAAATGGAGACGCAGCTCTGTCCCAACGCCTTCATGCGCGTCCATCGCAGCCATATCGTCGCCATCGGCCATATCAAGCTCATGCGCAAGGAAGGGGATGGGGCGGTGGTGGAGCTGGACGGCGCCATGCCGCATCTTGTTCCGGTGAGCCGGGCGAAGATATCGGAACTGAAGGCGCGGCTCGGTGTCAACCGGCGTCAGAGCGGTCATCGGATCTCCGAAATAGGACAGAATGCCTGACGCAGTTCGTGCGCGATAAGCCGCAGTTCGTGCAAAACTCCGGTCTTTGTGCCGCAAAGGCGGCGGAGTTCTTGCAAGCCACACCGTACCGGAAAGATCCTCCTTGAGAATGTGCGACAGTCGTACTGGGAGGAAACCATGATACCTGGAACATTCGAGTTCCATCGACCGACGACGGTTACCGATGCGGTGAAACTGCTCTCTACCCTGGGTGATGAAGCCCGGCCGCTCGCCGGAGGACACAGCCTGGTTCCGATGATGAAACTGCGGCTTGCCGCGCCGGAGCATCTCGTCGACCTGCATGGGATCGGTACATTGAGGGGCATCCGGCACGAAGACGATGAAATCGTCATCGGCGCCATGACGACCCAGCATGATCTGGTGAACTCCGCCGAGATTGCCGCATACCTGCCGATCATCCGCGAAACCGCACTGCTGATCGCCGATCCGCAGGTGCGCTATTTCGGCACGCTGGGCGGCAACGTCGCCAATGGCGATCCGGGCAACGACATGCCGGCGCTGATGCAGACGCTTGGTGCTCGCTACCGGCTGGAAGGCCTCAGCGGCCAGCGCGAGGTGGCGGCGGTCGACTTCTATCAAGGGGCCTATTTCACCGCACTGGAGGCCGGCGAATTGCTCACCGAGATCGTTATCCCGCAGCCGGCCGCCGGTCACGGCTACGCCTATGAGAAGCTGAAGCGCAAGGTTGGCGACTATGCCACTGCCGCCGCCGCGGTCGTGCTGACAATGGCCGGCGGAAAAGTCGAGAGCTGTCGCATCGGCCTCACCAATCTTTCCGATACGCCGCTTCTGGCCGAGGATGCAGCCGCCGCCGTGATCGGCACGGCGCTCGACGACGCGACGCTCGAAAAGGCGGCGGAGCTCGCACGCGCCATCATGCAACCGGCATCGGACGGCCGCGGACCTGCGGAATACCGAAAACACGTTGGCGGCATCATGGTCGTACGCGCGCTGAAGCGTGCTGCTGCCACGGCTGCCTAAAGGAGGGGACAATGGCAAAAACGCATGTGACGATGACAGTCAACGGTACCGAGGTCGAAGGCCTCGTCGAGCCGCGGACGCTGCTCGTGCATTTCCTGCGCGAGAACCTGCAGCTGACCGGTACCCATATCGGCTGTGAAACCACCCATTGCGGTGCCTGCACCATCGATATGGACGGAATGTCGGTGAAGAGCTGCACGGTTTTCGCTGTCCAGGCTCAGGGTACGGCGATTACCACCATCGAAGGCATCGCCAATCCCGACGGCACGCTTTCCGCCCTGCAGGAAGGCTTCCGTCAGATGCATGGCCTGCAATGCGGCTTCTGCACGCCGGGCATGATCGTGCGCGCCCACCGGCTGCTGCAGGAAAATCCAAATCCGACCGAAGAGGAAATCCGCTTCGGCATCTCGGGCAATCTCTGTCGCTGCACCGGCTACCAGAACATCGTCAAGGCCATCCAGTACGCTGCGGCTAAGATCAATGGCACCGAGTTCAAGGAGGCCGCGGAATGAACGACATGACCATTACGCGCGCCGAGCGCGAAGCCAAGCTCGAAGGCATGGGCTGCAAGCGCAAGCGGGTCGAGGACATCCGTTTTACGCAGGGGAAGGGCAACTACGTCGATGACGTGAAGCTGCCGGGCATGCTGCACGGTGATTTCGTGCGTTCGCCCCATCCGCATGCGCGGATCAAGTCGATCAACACCGAGAAGGCGCTGCAGGTGCCGGGCGTGCTGGCGGTGATCACCGCCGAAACGCTGAAGACCGTCAACCTCGCCTGGATGCC
>JAEWPB010000155.1 GCA_023399465.1 Pseudomonadota bacterium | reverse complement strand
CTCTTGATCGGCGCGCGCGAGCTGCGCCCCTTGTATTCTGTCGGCGCCATGATCGAATAGACGGCGCGGGCAGTCAGCTTTTCGAAGACTTCCTCCGGAATACCGCTGTCGGAATGTTGCTGGCCGTAAGGAACAAGATTCTTGAACCTGGCGACACGCTTGGTCATTTCCTCAACCGTTGGGGTATGTGTCTTCATGGGGTTCTCCTCCTCTGTTAGACAACTGAATTGATAGTGGGGGAACGCGGCAAACTGCGGTACTGCCATTTTTCTATTGGACCGATACCATCCGCGCATAACCCCGTTCACGTGAGAGCTTCGACGCCTCGCAGTCGATCAGACCGAGAACCGCTGTGGCAGCGCGGTTCAGGATTCGTTCGGAATTCGTTGCGAGATATCGGTCGAGGCGCAGACCTTCCACCGTGGCCATGCTGAAGGCGTCATGCGGTACCGGTATCTGAAGTGCCGATCGCGGCAACAGGGCAAAGCCCTGCCCGGAGGCGACCAGCGCCATGGCGAGACTGGGACTTTCGACCCTGAGCTTCGCGGTCAAGGACAGGCCGCATGAACGCGTTTTTTCCTCCACCCACGAAAAGGCTCCGATACCGCTTCCCGGGAAGATCAGCGGATACTCCTCCAACACAGTGATCGGAATGTCGCCGCTCAACCCGGTGTCAGCCGGGCCGATAAGGAAGACCTCCTCAGAGAAGAGAAACCGCAATCCGAAACTCGTCGACGTCGGCGGATTTCCGACGATCGCAGCATCAAGCCGTTGCGTCGACAGCATCTCCAGAAGATCGGGCATCATCCTCTCGTGCATGTTGAGTTGCACAAGAGGAAGGCTCGACGCCACCTGTGTGGTCAGTGGCACCATGAGCGCGACACTGAGCGAGGGAGGAATCCCAATGGAGACGACACCTCGCGGATTTCGGCCCACCGACATCACCGCCTCCTTGGCCTTCTCCGCCTGGGCGAGCAGACCCTCTGCGTGCTCGAGGAGAACGCTGCCCTCATCGGTCAGGGTTACTCCTCGCGCATGCCGGGTAAACAGCTTGGCATCGACATCTGCCTCGAGATCCTGAATGGCCCTTGTCAACGCTGGCTGGCTGAGATGCAGTCTCTCCGTGGCCTTGTGAAGACTGCCCTCGCGCGCGACGACACTGAAGTATCTGAGCTTGCGGTAGTCCATGAAGGCCTCCGGATGATGATGAACACTCTCAGGCGGGCAGGATCTCGTAGGCGCTTCCCTTTCGCGCCACCTTGCCGAACCCCGTCAGATGGGAACCTGCCACGACCCAGTTTTCGTTCACCGCACGTTCCAGCATCCAGCGTCGTGTGCTTGCCGCGAGCTTCGGATCGTAGTCGTAGATGGTGCTGACATCCGGGTCTTCGGTCTGCAGCTTGCTCATATGCAGACAATCCCCCCAGAAAACGAGCTTCTCGCGACCATCATCCAGGACAAAACCCGTCTGACCCATCGTGTGTCCCGGAAGGGAGACCGTAGTGATTCCGGGTGCAATGGTACCGGGCAGAAAAGGCCTGACGCGTCCGGCATAGGCCTTCAGAATCTTGTCGGTGATCGGAAATGCGCCGCGCCGTGCGTCCGGAAGGGCCAGTCGGGCATCTTCGCTCGTGTAGAAGGCGAGTTCGATTGCGGGAATAAAGACCTCAGCCCGTGGGAAATACGCGTCATCACCTTCCAGCAGTCCGCGCGAATGATCGAAATGCAGATGCGTGAGGAAGATGCGGTCGACCGATTCCGGCGTGATGCCGTGAGCCTGCATCTCGGCACGGGACTGACCAAGCGCAGGGTTGAAGCCGGGTCCCGTTCCAGCATCGATCAGGGTGATGCCGTTCGGTCCGTGCAAGGCGAACAGGTTCACATCAAAAACGATGATTTCGTCACCCTGCTTTTCGAGCAGGCGCTTATGCGCCTCCGGGCCGTTTGCATGGACGAGTGTGTCAGCCCCGGACTTGAAGGGTCCGTCGTTGAGGATGATGATTTCATAGTCCCCAACACGTCTGGTTGTCGAAGTCACTTGCAGTCTCCTGATTTCAATTTGGTCATGCGCGCGCGAGGAATTCGCGTGTCGCGTTAAACAATGCGTCTCTCGCTGGCTCGATGAGCGCGAAGTGTGTCCCCCCGGGCAGGATGGTCAGTTCCGCCCGCGTGGAAAGCATGTGCTGCTGCAGTCCTTTTGCCTGCGATGGCGGGGTGTCGCGATCCGCATCGCCGACGATGATCGCAACCGGAATTTCGATGCCAGAGGGGTCATAGAACGGACGACCGGCATCCCAATATTCCGCGATGTCCTGAACCGTGCCGTTCGGCACGCGCGGATCGGGCATTTCCGAGAGCGCGGACAGGAAAACCTGATCCCAGCCGCGCTCTTCGACAATGGCTCGTTCCCTTTCCGGTAGCCCCAGGAACCAGCGGTCCCGCATCCCTTGGGGCTTGACCGCCCTATAAGAGCGCTGCAGAGCTTCGGGAGTGACCATCGCCGACGGCGTTTCTCGGATCCACTGGGGAGCGTGAAGAACGATACGGCGCAACGGCAGCCCCTTGCGGCCGGCCGTTGCGCCAACGATCGTCGAACCCCAGGACCATCCGATCAGGTCGATTGCAGCGCTGTCCGTCTCGGCAAGGATGTGACGTGCAGCCGCTTCGAGATCGGCAATGGCCTCGTTCGTGCGGACGAGAGGGACTTCCCGTCCTTCTCTGAACAGGATCGGTTCAGGCCTCCATGAAAGGCCGTATCCCGTGAGGTCGAGCGACCAGACGTCATGCCCCGCCCCCGCAAGAGCGTCCATCCAGGAATGACCGTCGAGCGCAAGATCGAAGGCCAGGCTGCCCGGAAGCGTGGAGCCGTGCATCATCAGCACGGCGCCGCGCGAGCTATTGGCAGACCTCTTTCTGCGTAGATAGAGCTCCCTGCCCGGTGGTCCGATGCGGTGGTGGGACATGACAATCATGGTGGCGGCCTATTCCTGCCAGTTCCGCACGACTGCGACCTTGTCATCCCTCCACTGGCCATAACCGAAAGTGGTCGGTCCGGAGTGCTGACCTGCAGTGTAGTCGAGAGGCGGCACAAGGCCCGTCTTCAGCACCTTGAGCGACTCGAGGCCGTCCATAAGCGTCTGGCGATTGAGGTCCTTGCCCGCAGCCTTGGCACCCTCGGTGAACGCTACCGCGCCGGCCATGCCCATAAACGCCCAGTAGCCGATCAATGTCTTGGGCGCGTACTTCTTCAGGATCTCGACTGCCTGCTTCACCGCGGGGGTGTCGAGATTATCGACGGCGCAGTAGAGGTTGATGTAGAGGCCGTTGATGGCCTCGCCGGCCAACTGCTTGGTCACGTCGTCCCCGAGCACCTGCGGGGCGATGAAGTTGGTTTTCCACCCCATTTTCTGTGCTTCGATTAGCATCAGGGCACCCTGCTTCGGAATGACCGCCATGACCACGGCATCCGGCTCGGCTTGCCGGAGCTGCTGCGCTTGTGCACTGACATCGACGTCGCTCGGCACGTAGGAAACCTGGGCGACGATCTCCTGCCCGTTCTGCTTGGCATATTCGATGGTGCCGTCCATCAGTTCCTTGCCGTATTGGTCATCCTGATAGAAGACCGCCAGCCTGCGGGCCTTCAGGTCCTCGTTTGCGAACTTCGCAAAGGAGATGCCGTGGGAAGTCCCGAGCGGCGAGATCGGAAACACGATCCGGTCTTCGGGCTTGTTGATCGACGGGTGGCTTGCCAGCGGCGCGATCAGCGGCACCCCACGTTGCTTCAGGAACGGCAGGGTGGCGAGATTGGTCGCGGTGCCAAGGGTAGAGACGATTGCCAGAACGCCGTCGCGATCGACGAGCTTGCGGGCAACAGCGACAGCCTGCTGTGGATTATAGCTGTCGTTTTCAGCCTCCCAGACCACCTTTCGTCCATGAATCCCGCCTTGATCGTTGATCCACTGGAAATAGGCCGCAGCCCCATCACGATACTGGCTTGCTCCCGCCGCGAAGCCTCCCTGCAGCGGCAGATATGCACCGATCCTGATTTCGTCGTCCGTTACGCCGTCGGCAGCCCGTGCGCCGCGGATGGCGGGTATGCTGAGAGCGAGGCCCGCGGCCGACGCCTTGAGTAAGGTACGCCTGTTCAAATCCATTTCTTCCTCCCGAGTTAAAGTCGATGTGTCAGTGACCGCCGAGATAGGCGGCCGTCACCGACGAGTCCTTGCTGAGATCCGAAGCCCGCCCGCGCATGGCAATGCTGCCCTTCTCGATGACGTATCCTTCGGTGGAGACCCGCAGCGCCTGACGCGCGTTCTGCTCGACGAGCATGACCGCGATGCCGCTGGCGTTGATCTCACTGACGATTTTCATGATCTGCGCGATAAAGAGCGGCGCGAGGCCAAGGCTCGGTTCGTCGAGAAGAAGAAGCCGTGGCCGCGACATCAGCGCGCGACCGATAGCCAGCATCTGCTGTTCGCCTCCGGAAAGTGTCCCCGCATGCTGGGTGTGCCGCTCTTCGAGGCGGGGAAAGAGCGCGAATATCCAGTCGCGATCCGCTCGTATCCCGGCGGCATCGCGCCGAAGATAGGCCCCCATCGTCAGGTTTTCGTCGATTGTGAGGTCGGAGAAGATCTGCCGTCCCTCCGGCGCCATGGCCACGCCGCGGCGCACCATGTCGGCAGGGCTCTTGCCGCGAACTTCCTCTCCGTCGAAACGGATAGATCCCGCTGTGGTGCCCTCCATGAATCCCATGATGCTGGACAGCAGGGTCGATTTTCCCGCTCCATTGCTGCCCAGAAGCGCGACCACTGCCCCTTTCGGCACGGTCATGCTGACATCGCGTAGCGCGGTGATACCGCCGTATCGTGCGGTCAGGCCCGATATCTCAAGCATCCTCTTCCTCCTCGCCGAGATAGGCATTGATCACGGTCTTGTTCTGCCGCACCTCGGCGGGAGAGCCCTGACAGGCAATTTCCCCATGAACCAGTGCGACGACCTGATCGCAGTAGTTCATCACCAGCGCCATATCGTGCTCGACCATCAGGACGGTTGCGCCTTGGTCGCGCGCGAGGGTTTGCAGCTTGATGCCGAGATCCTTCGATTCCGCGCCATTGAGGCCGGCGGCCGGCTCATCGAGCAGGAGAAGTTTCGGCTTGGCTGCGAGAGCGCGGGCGAATTCAACTAGCTTTCGAGTGCCGAATGGAAGCTCCGAGACACGGGTATCGGCCACAGCTCCGAGATCTAGCCTTTCGATGAGCCCCTGTGTCTCACGCATGGCCGCGGCATAACCTTCCCGCGCATTCGGCAGCCTGAGGATCTCCGACAGGAAACCCGTTCGGTGAAACGGACTGCACCCCACGAGAACATTCTCCAGAACAGTCGCGTCATCGAAAAGTTCGAGGTTCTGGAAGCTTCGGGTGATGCCGAGCGTCGCCAGCTTATGGATCGGAAACTGCGTTAGATCACGTCCAGCGTATTCCATGCTTCCCTCGGTTGGGCGCTGAATCCGGCTGATGCAGTTCAGCAGGCTTGTCTTTCCGGCGCCGTTCGGACCAATCAATCCGAACACACCGCCGCCCGCCGGAATATCGAAGGTAATCCCGTGCAAGACCTTCAATCCGCCATAGGCCAGGGTGAGGTTTCTGATACTGAGGATGGCGTTCATTTCGTCACCTCGCTCAATTTACCATTCGCAGGAAGCTGCGCTGTCGATGGACGCTTGTTCGATCGCACGAGGTTGCAGAGTCGGGCGGGTATGCTGGCGATACCACCCGGCAAAAGGCGCATGCAGACAATGAGCAGAATACCGTAGATGACGTTCTGTGCGTTCTGGAAGTCGCGCAGCAATTCGGGAGCAACCGCTAGGAATATACCTCCAACGATCGCCCCGGAGATCGATCCCAGTCCGCCGATGACAGCCATTGTCAAGAAGCTGAGCGAGACCTGAAGCGTAAAGGAATCAGTGCTGAGTTGCCCAAGGAGATGTCCAAAGAACGCGCCGGAAATTCCGGTAAGCGCTGCACTCAATGCGAACGCAACGATCAGATGATATGCCCGGCTGATCCCTGCTGCCTGCGCAGCAATCGGGCTGGCCCGCAATGCATTTAGACTGCGGCCGAGAAAAGACACCTGGAAATTCCGCACGAGCCAGATGGCGAGCACGAGACATGCCAGTATGATCAGATAATAATAGCCATCGTCGTTGATCTCGTATCCGAGCAAGTGCGGCCGCGATACCAGCATGCCCTGCCGCCCGCCGGTGACGGAGTCCCACTGAAACAGGATCTGCTGAACAACGATCGCAAGTCCGAGTGTGGCAATGGCAAGATAATGCCCCTGTACCCTCAGAGCCGGCATTGCTACCACAATCCCGAATACGCCGGCGATAACGCCGCCCCCCAGAACTGCAAGCGGGAATGGCAGACCCAACCGCTCCGTCAGAACGGCGGAGCCGTATGCGCCCAGAGCCCAGAATGCGGCATGGCCAATCGAGATCTGACCACCCAGTCCGACCAGCACATACATGCCAAGCCCAACGAAACCATAGATGGCCGCCATCGCCAGAATGTAGTGGCCGTAGTTGCCAGTGACGAATGGTGCCACGATGGCGGCAGCGATGGCAACGAGCATGAAAATCGAAGACCGAGTCATACGCGCCTCCCGCCACCTGTAGAAAAGATGCCTGACGGACGGAGCATCAGAACAGCGATGATCAGGACGAAAGCGAAAGCGTCCTTCGAACTGGCCGAGACGTAGGCGCCCAGGTACGTCTCCACCACCCCTAGGAGGAGGCCCCCAAGGACCGTGCCCGGCAAGCTGCCGAATCCACCGATTATTGCCCCAGCAAACCCCTTCAGCAGGATCGGCACCATCATGTTCGGCTCCAGAAAGGTAATTGGCGCGATCAACATCCCGGCAATGACGGACATGCCACCCGCGAAGGCCCAGGAGATGGCCGTCACGCGATGAAGGCGGATACCCATCAGTGCTGCGGCTTTCGGACGCTGGCTAGCCGCCCGCATGGCGATGCCTTCGCGCGTGTATTCGAAGAACGCGTAAAGAAGCCCCATCAAAACGAGCGCCACCAGGATGACCGCGAAGTTGTCCGGGGCGAGATGGACGCCAGAAATCTCGATTGGCGTCTGGCTCATCAGCGAGGGAAAGCGGAATGGGTCATATCCCCAAATCCAGCCCGCCGCGCCATTGAAGACGAACCAAAGACCAAGCGTGGTGATCAGCATGTTCAGGGGCGGTGCCGACATCAGCGGGCGGATGACGAGCCACTCGGTCACTCCACCCAGCAATCCGCCGAAGACGAAACCTAGAATAATGATGACTGGCAGCGGCAACCCGGTGACGTCGATCGTCGTCAGCATGATGAACGTTCCGAACATGGCCATCTCGCCCTGCCCGAAGTTGATGACATCCGTCGCCTTGTTCACCAGCACGAGAGCCAAGCCGATGAGTGCGTAGATGCTACCGACCGCGAGGCCGGTAAGTAGAAGTGAAACAAACATGGTAAGGCCTCAGGTGACGCTAGATTGTCCAGCCGCCGTCGACGACAAGAAGCTGGCCAGTGACGTAGCTGGCCTCGTCAGACGCAAGGAACACCGCGGCATTGGCAACGTCAGCCGACGTACCCTGCCGACCCATCGGGCACTTGGCATCCCGTTCCCGCATCTTTTCTGCAAACGCCTCCGGATCAAGGTCTTTGTAGAGCGTGCGGATATGCGGCGTATCCATGTAACCCGGAATGATCGCGTTACAGCGGATCTGTTTCGGCGCGTACTGCCGGGCCACGATCCGCGTCACATGGTTGACCGCAGCCTTTGATGAATTGTAGGCGATGAACGGCGTGCCGGACCAGCGGATGCTGGCGGTCGAAGACACATTGATAATCGAGCCGCCTCCCTGTCTTTCCATAACCGGGATTGCATGCTTGCAAGCAAGAAACACGCTCTTCAGGTTCACGTTGTGAACACGATCCCAGTCGTCCTCTTCGGTCTCGACCGGCCCACCGAGTTGTTCTACGCCAACGTTATTGTGCAGGATGTCCAACCGCCCGGATATGGCCGCGGCCTGTTCGATCGCTGCCTTGACGTCACCTGAGCGGGTCACGTCACAGGCAACAGCAGCCGCGCACCCACCTTCATTCTCGATCTTTAGCTGAGTGCTTTCTGCGGCATCGCGGCGCATATCAGCACACACGACGTAAGCCCCCTCCCGGGCGAAGAACAGCGCTACGGCCTCACCATTGCTCAGTCCGCCCTCTGCCGCCGAACTTCCGGCTCCAAAGACCAACGCGGTCTTTCCTTTTAGTCGGTCCGTCAAGAGTTCCTCCCTTTATCGAAACGTTTCCAGAAAAAAAGCACTTGCGATCATGAAAAGTCAATGACGCTGGAGAAGTTTTTTTGAGATCGTTTTGATTCTTCGGCGCCGGAGATTGCGTTATTGATGCCAAGACGTTACTTTCGCTGGATAGATTCAAGCGTAAGACGTGGTCAACAGGATGCAGTCAACAGTGCCATGCGCCAGAAAAGACGGAGGTAGCGCGAAAATTCCGTCATTGGCATCCAGATCCAACATGAAAACGTTACCAGAAAAGTCTGGAGTATGACGTGATGGCGCAAAAGAGTTCCATCAGGAAAGGAACGCGAGTGCCGAAAGAGAAAGGGACGGGTCGCGCCACGATCAAGGACGTGGCAGCTGAAGCCGGTGTCTCGGTCAGCAGTGTAAGCCGAGTATTGAATGGCGGCCACTACACAAGTGAACGCCTGCACCAGCGGATCATGCAAGCGGTGCAGACGCTTGGCTTTGAGCCGGATTACGCCGCGCAAGCCATGCGTTCTCGTGCGACGAATACCGTTGGCTGCATGGTGTCGGACATTTCGAACCCGCTTTACGGCGACATTGTCAACGGAGCTGAGGAAGAGTTCCAGCGCGCCGGTTACGTCATGATGCTGGGCGCCACCAAGCATGAAGCCGACAGAGAGACAGCCCTGCTTTCAATCGTTCGGCGGCGACGGATGGACGGACTGCTAATGCTTGCCGGGTTCAACGACCAACCGGCGTTCAAGGATTCGCTCGACAACCTCGACATGCCATGCGTTACGATTGATCGAGAACTTCCCGGCGTGCCATCTGTCCGGAGCGATCACCGTGGCGGCGGTTATGAGGCAACGCGCCATCTTATTTCACTCGGCCATCGACGCATTGCGCTTTTGACTGGGCGAATGAATCTGTTTCCAAGCTTGGAAAGATATCGTGGTTACGAACAGGCGCATATTGATGCGGGACTGACCGTCGATCCGGTACTCGTGCGCCCACAGAATCATGCGTCGAGTTTCGCATTCAGTGATGTTCATGACCTGCTGCGACAACCCAATCGGCCGACTGCGATAATTACGATGGGTACACATATGCTGGCGAGCGTGATGGAGGCGCTGGCGAGCACCGGCATGCGATATCCGCGCGATATATCGCTCGTATGCGTGGGTGACACCGATCTGGCGCGCTACGCCACACCCTCGATTAGCGCGATATCCTGGAACCTGAATGAAATGGGACGGATCGCCGCACGAATGCTTCTCGACAAGATAGCGGGTCATGATGAACACGAGAACAAGGCGGTCTACTTGCCCACTAAATTCATCATTCGCCACTCATGTGAACGGCGACCGTCAACGAAAGAAGCGATAGATCTGTGAAACGCGGTATCATTCTGCACCGTGGCCTTCTCCAATGGATTACTTTCACCGCTCCTATTCCACTACATCGTTGGCAGCTCATATGCCTGAGACCCAAAGGTCCGCGCAAATTTCGAAGAGTCTTGGTTTTTATGAGGACTCCGCGATTTTAGACCACGAGGTTTGGGGAGTATTCCGAGCTATTCACTCATGGTGGACCGGAGGCGCCTGAGCTATCTGTAGGCAATATACGCGGCTTGTTGCCCGACAAAGCGCGAGGAGAAGCCTCGTTGCAGCCCGTGCGCAACACTTTTTTTTGCCGGGCATCGTCGATGCTAACCACCGATTCCGATTATTCAACCAGGGTGAACCTAGCGGCTGCCTTCCAGCCAGCTTTGTAAAACTAGGAACGACTGAAATGAGGGCGCATTCTTGCCATCAATGTCGTAGCGGCAATTTTCGGAATGGCCAATCGAGCTTGGCAATGTGCGAGGAAAACACCGCTAACGGCTGACCTCTCATTGCGTCATCATGTTGGCTTCGCGGCTATGACCTCACGGCTTGGAAAAGCCATTTTTGATTCGCACCCTGTACACGTACGAGACAGAGTACCTGTCGTCAGTGACAGAACCGTAGCAGATGCTGCCCAGACTGCTGCCCCGTTTCCCAGAATGTAGCGACACCCTCCGCTCGTTTTGCCGGTGGAGTAGTGCAGTCTGACTTGTCTCGAACTCGCGACCTTCGGTTCCGTAAATATCGAGACCGATCTACGCCGAATGACCGGCCCCGCCGCCCAAATTCCTTAGGCGTAACTCATTGCTTTTGCAGGAGAAAATTCAGTATATTAAGACGACAGAACGAGCAATGCGAGATTTCGTTCTGCTGTCCAGGGAAACCGGCCAAACGGGGCCGCCGGCCATGGAAGCCCTGGGAAAATGTGGGCCGCCACATACCCCTGATCTGAGGCATACCAATAATCAATAACTTAGCGCTTTGGCCGCCGCAACCGATTGATCTCGCCGCCGCATACCTCTGAACCGCCGGGGCCTACCGCCACATACCTCTGATCAGAGTTTTAAGCATCTGAAAGTGAACAGGTTTTGACTTTGAGTTACTCCATTCGCTCTGAGACGATTCAGGTGAGAAAAACCCTGAGTTCATGTTTACGACGAAAAGCTTTTGTGAGGCTGTGCAGTCGTGCCGAGAAGCCTTCTCGCGCATTCAGCGGCAGCTTGTTCTGACAGATGCGCCGTGCGAATATTGAAGATATGAATTCGTAGACGAAACTCTTGTCCGTGAGTTCGACCACTAAAGAGCAGGGTATCAGGTTGAGCGCAGATTATTTTACCGACCGCGAGTATGGTCAACGGCCAGCGGTCTCTGAAACGATCGACGTTCGTATCTGGGGAGCAATTTACGCTTTAATTGACATGCGAATTGGAAACGGGGCGTTTGGTTTCCGATTCACAGAGCACTGTCCAGACGGCGATGGCCCTTGCGGGTGCGACAAACAAGCCTTCGCACAGTTCTTGCAAGCAGAGGTGCCGTGGGTAGATTGGCCGCTGAGCAGCAACGAAGTCCCGGACACCGCGGTTATACTCGATGTGATAGAGTTCTGCGCAAAGGCCGTTGGTGAGCCTGTACTGGGCAGCTACCATTCGTACCATCATCATTATCATATGCGGTGGGACCGCATGTCCGGGTAGAGCCGCTCGATCACCTCGGCGAAGAAAGCCGGCTTGGCCGAATGCGCTCCCTTGCGCTCGCTATGGACGGATGCCGGCTGTGTGCCCGGTAGCGGTGAGGGAAAATTGCATCGCTTGCCGATCAGCAGCAGCTCGTGGCGGTCGCGGACCCAGCGCCCCATGCCGATGGTTTCCTTGTCCCAGACGAGACAGGTCACGTAGGCAAAGCCCCAGTCGCGCATCACTTCGATCGCATCGGCAAGCCGGTTCGCGGTCGCCCAGAGGAAGATGACTGCATCTGGTGTCGCCGGGCTCTTGTCGCCGGCGCAAAGCGCCTTGATGGCATCGAGTGGCATTGGCGGATAGGGCAAGTCCCGATCCTGCCCGGTCTCATCAGACCAGGCCTCCTGCTCCCATGGTGGATCTGCATAAAGCACAGAAAAGGCGGCGCGCGGCATCTCGCCGGCCGCCACGCGGCCCCGCGCGGCAATCTCGTTGATGAGATCGGCGCGAACCCGGCGGCTTGTCTCGCGCTCGCTGGTGCGGATCGCCTTCGCCACAGCCTTCAGCTCGCGCACGTTCTCGCGCTCCGGCAGGAACATGGTGCGGATCGGTTTGCGCCGCTCGCGCCCATCCAGCCCCTGCGTGGTTTCAAACTGGGGAATTTCCCCAGTCGAAACGAGCCTTTCACGCGCTGCGGAAACCGTCTTGTGATCGACCTTCAGCATCCCGGCGATGGCGCGGGACGAGATCGACGGCGTTTCCTTCAGCGGCGCCTCGATCACCAAGCGCTTTTGTGCCGTGTTCATGTGCCGGCGGGAAAGATTGATCTCGCGCGAATAGGCGCGCTTGTCCTCTTCCGAGAGCCCTTGCGCACGAAACGCGGCCAGTCGACGAGCCCGAGGCTTTCGCAGATGGCGACACGATGATGCCCGTCAAGGATGTTGCCGCCCTCGTCATATTCCACCGGCACCAGCACGCCGTGCTCGATAATGCTCGCCTCGAGCGCGGCATAGTCTTCGGCGGAAAGCGGCGGCAGAAGCTGATAGGGACCGGTGGCGCTCATTCGTCACCGCCGGAGATCATGCCGAGTGCGTGAAGATAGGTATCGAGGATCGCGTCCTCTTCCTGGCGCTTGCGCTCGTCCATGGCGCGAAGGCGGATCACCTTCTTCAGGATCTTGGTATCGAAGCCCATGCCCTTGGCCTCGCCATAGACATCCTTGATGTCGTCGGCGATGGTCTTTTTCTCTTCCTCGAGCCGTTCGATACGCTCGACGAAGGCGCGCAGCTGATCGCGGGCAACACCGTTGGAACTGACCTCGTGTCCCGGCTTGGTCCGGCGCTCACCGCGAACCATCGACACCGCTTCCTTCATTTGCGAAAGCGTGGCCGGCGGCGTAACCGTTCCATCCGACAGACGGATCTGGATCGTCGGTTCATCGGCGGCCTTGCGCCGTGCCGGTGCGCCATGGATGGCGGTCGGATCGTACTCGTCCGCCATCATTCCACCCGCGCCAGCCGGTTGAGATAGGCGGCCCCTTCCGTGGTGATGTGAAACAGTTCGTCGTCGCGCCGGTCGCGCACCAGCATCCCGGCATTGACGCAGGCAGCGCCGCGTTCACGCTCGGCATTGTTGCGCGCCTTGAAGCTGCCGCCGCCCTCAAGCGCCGTCAGGCGCAGGAAGGAAAGCGCGCGAGGCCCGAGCGGGGTGCCGCCAGCGAACGCATCGATTTTCCGGATTGCGCTCCCCATTGGCGATCACTCCCCGCCGACGACACGCAGGCCGGCGGCAGCGCCGCCACGCGCCTTGATGACCGCCACTGCCGCCCGCATTTCCGATGTGGATTTTTCCAGCGAGGCGAGAAAGCGATCGACGATCGTCGCCTCGCTGTTGGTCACCTGCCCGTCGGCGATCGCCACCGCCACGGCATTTGCGAGCTCCGCCGTCTGGCGCATGACTTCGGCATGCGCTGTTAGCACATTGATGTCGGATTGCCGTTCGGTCTCCGGGTCGGTAATCCGCCGCCCGTTCGCCTCGGCCATGACCGCCGTTACCAGCGATTGCTGGCAATCGCGCTCGAGCGAAACCACCGCGCCGATCGGCATAAGGTCGCCGTCGTTGGGGTTTCTCCAGCGACCCACGTGGCTCTTCGAAAAGCCGGTGATCGTTACTGCCCGCTCGATGCCGCCACAACGCTCGATGAGGTCGCGTTGCGCAGCTTTGACGCGGAAAAGGAATGCATCGGACATGTCGGTCTCCTGAATACAAAAAGCCGTTCCCGCGCCGGGAATTGGCAGCGGGTTTTCCCGTGGCGGGAATGTTCACAACGATGGAAACTCAGGGCCTCAGATCACGGAGGCCCGCATGCATAAGAGCAAAGAGAAAACGGCCGGAACGGCACGCAGTACCGGAGCCGTTCCGGCCAGTTGGGCGCCTCATGCGCCGTCAGGGAGTGTTGAGGCTTCATCGGCTGCCCTCATTCGCCTGAAGCAGCATGAGATCGGCCGCCGACACCTCTCCATTGGTGACTGCAACGATACGTTCAATGAAGTGACGACGCGGCACGGCTTTACCGGTCTCCCATTTGGAGATCATTCCTTTTGTGGCTCCAACAAGCGCCCCAAAGGCATCGAGGGTCATCCCGCGCCGCTTACGATACTTCGTTAGTGCATGTTCCATTCGCCAATGTTTCTATTATCGAAACTTATTTGTCAGGGTGACGAGGATAAATGTTTCCTTTTTCGCTAACGCGCTTGCATCAGAACTTTGTCATAATAGAAACATGCCAACAAAGATCCACGACAAGAACAGGCGCCCGGCGCGCGTTTATCTGAGGGAGTGGCTGGAATACCGCCACATCACCGCAGAGCGCCTTGCTGACCGCCTGGACGTGTCTAAGGGCGCCATCTCCAAGTTGATAAACGGAAAGCAACGCTACAACCAGGATTGGCTTGAGATGATCGCGTGGGCGCTGAATTGCGATGTGCCAGAGCTTTACCGGCCACCAGAATCCCCTACGGCGAATGAACTGCTGGCTCGCATGTCGCCCGAAGTAAAAGAAACCGCCATGAAAGTCCTTGTGGACCTGGCGAAGTTTCGTACAGGAACAGATGGGTGACTGCAAAGAGAAGGAACTTGCAAGCCTTCTCTCTTTCTAGATAGGATCCACCCCGAGGGAAACCGGGGGATCTAATGTCAATAGCATTACTTGCTCAGCAACTTGCTGACGAAATTTTGGCGCGACCTATTCCGCCATCTCCGAAGCCGATCGAGCTACCTGACACGGACGCCGACAGCTTGGCCGAATATGAGGACCTCGGATTCGCCGAAGGTCAATCGTTCATAATCGAGTACTTGGATTCAGCCGGGAAAGCCTCGACACGGCGCATTACTGTCTTCGCAATTGTAGCAGGTGTCGGCGGCATTCCATGCCTGCTTGCACGCTGCCACGAACGCAAGGCGCAGCGCCAGTTCCGAGTCGATCGCATTCAATGCTGCATCGACTATGACGGCGAGGTTTTCGCGGACGTACCGCAGTTTCTAACCGACAATTTTGGGATGGCCATTGAGCTTTCCTCCCGATCCGCGGCCGAACTGCGCTGGAAGCAAATCCAGGGCCAAATCCGACATGATGCAACCCTGCTTGCAGCCCTCTCGCGCTCAGATGGCAACGTGGTCGATGCGGAAACAAACGCAGCGACAGCCCATCTTGTGAAGCAAGCTGAAGCCGAGGGCTTTATGCTCGACGATGCCGAAATCGTCGCCATACACCGTTACGTTGGCCGCCTGCGGCCGAATGAACAGGCAATACTCCGGGCGCTTGACTTCCTCGCGGGCGCAGGCCAGCGCAGAATTCAACGGCTTTTGCTCGCCGCAGCTGCCGTGATGGATGCAGATGGGCGTCGCCACGCATCTGAAGTCGCCTTAATCAACGCGATAGCGGAAGACCTCATCGGAACTTCGATCGTCTAACTCGTAGAGCCAGCTATCGCACTGCAAGCGCCCACCCATAAACCCCGCCTAGGCGGGGTTTTTTTGCCTCAACGCCCCTGGATCTGCGCGATTCTCGGCATTTCTCGTGACCCGAGATGTTTCTGGTTTCCATCGACTAAAGTGATTGTCGACTAAACGAGGTTTCCTTTTAAGAAACTTTGTAATTGACAAACGTGTTTCTATTTCAGAAACATTTGTCCACCCGAACCGCTTCTCCTCCCCGGTTCGGCTACCGCGAATGGCCGTCGCCGCCCTCCTCCTCCCCGGCGACGGCCACCGGTTCCGCCGGAGGCCTATCCGCCGGCGGCTCTTCATTGTGGCCCACGCCGACAAAGTCCCTCTACTGCAACAAGATCGAGCTCGAGCTGGTAAACGACAGCTTCAGGCTGCGCGACGATCCGAGCCAGACGGGTTCGCAACTGGCGATCGGCAGGGCGGCCCGGCTCTGGACACACATCTGGATGTTGATGAAGGCTTGCGGCGCTCGCCCGACGATGCCCTTCAGCTTCCCCTCTTCGCACCCCCTCCATCTCGTTTTGAACGCTGGGCCGAGATCCTCGATCAACGACCTGACCTTCAACCCGAACTTTTCGGACTGGGTGATGGGATGGCCGATCGGGTGGACCGATCCGACGCGGCCGGTAACGGGGTGGTCAGTCTGGCTGCGGCGTATGCGTGGCGAACTCTCAAGGCTGCCCATTTGAGGGGCGCAGCAACCACGCTTTAAGATGGCTTTGAAGGGCCTTTGACACGGTGTTCGGAATTCAGATTTTTCCGAATTCTCGTGTCAAAATTCCGAAAAAGCGCGACCGGCTACACGCTTGCAGCAGGAGGAGAACACTGGCTAACCCTACTGGCTAACCCTACTGTCTAACCGCCATGCAAGCAATTGAATTTATTGAATATTGGTGGGCCCGGAGGGACTCGAACCCCCAACCAAGCGGTTATGAGCCGCCGGCTCTAACCATTGAGCTACAGGCCCGGCCGGCATCACGCGCTGGCGGTGCATCGCGGCAATGGCACCGGGATGCGGTTTCGCTCTAACGCAAATCTCGATAACCTACAAGCCATCGCCGCAATGGCTACACAATCTCACGCCACAAAATCACCTATCCGCAACCTTCGAACCAAGGACCATCGCATGAGTCTCGCAAGAACCAGATATGCCGCCCTCGCAGCCGCCGCAGCGCTTGCCGTCATGTCCGCGGCGCCTGCCCGCGCCGCCGAGGGGACGCAATTGCCGTCCGTGATCACGGTTGCCGGCGAAGGCGAGGCCTCGGTCGCGCCCGACACGGCTATCGTCACCCTCGGCGTCGTGCGCCAGGCCAAGACCGCCCGCGAGGCCCTCGACGACAACAACAGGGCGATGTCCGAGGTGCTCAAGGCATTGAAGGCGAACGGCATCGCCGATCGCGACCTGCAGACGTCAGGTTTCGGCATCGCGCCGCAGTACAACTATCCGGTCGACAAGGACGGCCAGTCGCTGCCGCCGGAACTGGTCGGCTACCAGGTCACCAACACCCTGACGGTGCGGCTGCGCGACATGGCCAAGCTCGGCGCCCTGCTCGATACCGCAGTGTCGCTCGGGATCAACCAGGGCGGCGACATCCGCTTTACCAACGACAAGCCGGAGGCCACCATCACCGAGGCCCGCAAGGCTGCCGTCGCCTCGGCAATCGCCAAGGCCCGAACCCTGAGCGAGGCCGCCGGCGTGAGGCTCGGTCGCGTCATCGAGATCAGGGAAGTGCCGGAGCGGGCCCAGCCGCTGCCGGTCTACCGCGCCTCGATGGCCAAGGAAATGGCCGATGGCAGCGCCGTGCCGATCGCCGGCGGCGAAAACAGCTACACCGTCACCGTCAACATGACGTTCGCGCTCGAGCAGTGACGGCCCTGCCCCGGCATAGATGCCGGGGCCGCTTCTCAAGCCCGGCTCGAACGCAAAACCGCCCTTCGCTGAACCGGGTCGGGCGGACCGAAGCGAAGGGCGGCTTGCGATCGGCCACAGCGGAGCACGGCCGCTGCGGCCTTGCGGAGAAGCGCGAGGACTGACCATCCCGCCCTCCTCCGTATCGGCGCTGGATCAACGATGGATCAGGGGGCAGCCCGGAACATTGGCGAAGACCATACGGCCCCAGCCGTAGCGGCCGCCACCCTCGACCACGACGCGGCGCGGTCCGACCTGCGAGACATGGGCGCGGCGCAGGCCGTTCCAGCGGGCCTTCTCGATGGCCTGGCCCGGCGAGCAGACGCGCGGGCGATAGACCGGGCGCGGATGGTGGTGGTGACGCGGCGGCGCGTAGTAGCCACCATTGCCGACATAGATGCCGACGCCGATCTCCGGTCCGTGGGCGGCAGCGGTCGAGGCGGTGGCGGAAAGGCCGCCGAGAGCGATGAGGGCTGCAAGGCCGGCCTTGGCGAAAAAGTGATGCATGGGGTCTCTCCGAACTAACGAGCGTTTCTGCGTTGCCAACCACCGCTTCCCAGTGATTTGCACCGACCCTATCGTCCGCCGCCTGAACGGTTCCGGAACCTGCCATTCATCTCAGGTTTAGAAAGATGAATGGTCGCTCATATGCCCTGTGCTGAAGATTTTGGCAGCAATGTCCCCCCTCCACCGGCGTAGCGGACGCCGGCACAGCGATCACTTTCGCGCTTGAAGCATGCGGTCAGAGCATGACGATCGTGTTGAAGCCGCCGAAGATCATGCGCTTGCCGTCGAACAGGGAATTCCAGTCCTGCTCCTTCATCCGCGGATCGGCCATCACCTTGGCATTGACGACATCGCGAACTTCGCGCGACGGGTAGACGATCCAGGAGAAGATGACGACCTCGTCCTCCTTCGCCTGAACGGCGCGCGGAAAGGAGGTGAGTTCGCCATAGGGCACGTCGTCGCCGACATTCTCGACATAGGCAAGCGCCCCATATTCCATCCACACCGCACCGGCAGCGCGGGTCAGCCGAGTATATTCCTCCATGTTCTTCCGCGGCATGGCAACGATAAATCCGTCGACATAGGTCATGGCACGCTCCTTCATCCCGTTTGCGAATACCTAAGGACGAAGGCGTCCGGGAAGTTCCGACGGGGCCGCGGCTTTTTTTATTGCGACAGCGCAGACAGTACTTCAGGCATTGGAAAATAGAGGCCATGTCGGAACCAAAGTCAGACTCGCGACCTTGGGAGGAAACATCCGAGGAGGACGCCGTCATGCAGAAAATCACCCCCTTTCTGTGGTTCGATGACCAGTTGCAGGAGGCGATCGACTTCTACACCGGCATTTTTCGCAATGCCCGGATCACCGAGCGCCATAATGGCCCGGACGGAAGGCTCTTCACCGCGAGCTTCGAGCTCGAGGGTCAGCAGTTCATGGGGCTCAACGGCGGTCCGCATTTCAGGTTCACGGAAGCGATCTCGTTCTTCGTCGCTTGCGCCGACCAGATGGAGGTGGACCACTACTGGACGCGACTGCTTGATGGCGGCACGCCGCAGCAATGCGACTGGCTGAAGGACCGCTTCGGGCTGAGCTGGCAGATCGTGCCCGAAGTGCTCATGCGCTATCTCAACGATCCGGATGCCGAACGCGCCGCACGCGTCCAGCAGGCGATGGTGACGATGGTCAAGATCGACATCGAGGAACTGGAGAGCGCCTATCGGGAGTGAGCCCCCGACCGGCCGTCTCGCTCCTTAGCAGCCGCGAAGCTGCTTGCTGTAGAGGGAGGCCATGCTGGCGGTGCGCTTGGCGCCGCGCTGGGCATGCGGATGGGTGCGCCAGCTCCCCTTCTCGTAGCCGCGATGACCGGAGTGATAGGCGAGATACAGCCGATATGGATCGTTGAGCGCGATGCCGTTCAAGCGGTGGCTCTCGCGGTGATACCAGCCGATGAACTGGACGGCATCGGCGAAATCGGAGCGCCGCGCCGTCCAGCGGCCGGTTTCGCGCTGGTAGCGCTCCCAGGTACCGTCGAGCGCCTGCGAATAGCCATAAGCGGTCGTCGGCCGCTTCCACGGGATGAAGCCGAGGAGCTTGGTGCGCGGCGGCCGGGCATTGTGGCGAAAGCCCGATTCCGTGTAGATGGTCGCCATCAGGATCGGGACGGGGACGCCGTATTCGCGCTCGGTGCTTTCCGCCGCCCGGCGCCAATTGTTGAAAAGACCATCTCGTTGCTCGAACACTGCGCAGGCATTGCGGGTCTGGCTCGGCACGGTGCCGCAACCAGCAAGCAACAGGAGGACGACGACTAGAACGCAACGCATCGATCAACCTCTCATTCTCGAGAGATTGATAATTCGTAAAGATTAACGATCGGTTTTTAGGCAGATATGAAATACCGGTTGGTGCGGGAAACTCACGATCATGTGAGCTTGGCGAAGGTGCTGAACTGGAATTTCTGCGCGGCCCCCCGAGGGGTAACGTGCTCCTGATGCCGCGTGGCGAGCAGCCGGAAGTCGTTGCCGAGTATGGCCTGCAGACTGGCGGCATCATGCCGGCAAACCGGCAGACCGCTGCATGTTTGCGGACCGTCGGGCGCGAACGTGCCGATGATGGCGATCCCCCCGGGCTTGAGCGCCCGGGCAGGCGTGATCCCAGCTTCCCGCATAAGGGCAACGGACAGCGCCGGGTCCTCCTGAAACCAACTGACCTCGTCCTCGCGCCTGGTCGAGTAGATGTTTTCCCAGTGTGATTTCCGGTCGGTCGCGGTCATGCGATTTCCGTTTTATCGAACTGCGGGCCAGAGACCGGCCTGGCCGGCTGTTAGCGGGCCCCGCCGTTTCGCCCCCCTGATGTCAGGAGAGCGGCAAAATGCTTGGCCGGTTCCTGAAATACCCGGATCTGCGCAAGGGCTTCAGCCGAGCGATGTGATGATCTCGCGATAGGCTGCCTCCGGAAACGCTTTCAAGGTGCGGGTACGGACATTGCCCCCCATACCGAGCACCAGTGCAAAACGTGCGGCAACGGCATCGTCGGGCGCTTCACAGACGGCGACCATATCGTGCTCGCCCATGGTGAGATAGAACTGCTTGAAGGACCCGCCCATGTCGGCCAGGACCTTCTTGGCCGCATCGAGCCGCTTGGGTGACTCACGCACGTTCTTGATGCCCTGTTCGGTCCAGTTGATGAGAACGATGTATGTGGTCATTGCACACCTCCCTTGGCGCGGCCCGCACACCCCTCCCCGAACGAAAAAGATACTCCCCTCACAACCGCCGAACAAGCGGAGAGCCAGACATGGCGCAAGCCCTCCCGGGCCGCCGGTCACGCGCAACAAGGCAAGCGACGACAGCCGCCAGCACCCACTACTGCATATGTTCTGCTTAAGGCTGCAGGTCCCTGGCGAGCGAACGGAACGACCGCGCCAGCCCCTCGCCGTCATCCACCTTCAGGCGGCGGGCCTCCCATTGGTCCCGCGGGACCGCCCCGCCGATCGCGAAGCTGAAGGCCACGATCTCGATCGCATCGGCATCGACCTGGCAGCGAAAGTCGATCTCATACCAGTTGTTCCGCGAACGGAAGGCGCCGCCCCGGGTGCTCAGCACGCCATCCCGGATGAGTTCGGCCGATTGACCATAAAGCGCGAGCATGTCCGGGAAAGCGTCGGGCCGCTCGCGCCGGACCTGTTCCAGCGCCTCGATGCTGCACACCTGGACAATGCGGCGTTCCGGCGGCAGTTCGCCGAGCGCCTGCCTGACCCTCGGGTCGGAGAGCATCTTCCTCGAATTGAGCCCCTTGGCCTTCTCGAGCTTGTCGGACGCGGCGGCCGGCTGCGGATCAGCCTCATCCTCTCGCGCCTCGACGCTCGCCGGTCCGGCAGCAGCACGCTTGTCCTCGACAGCACGCGCACCCTCCACCTGTTCTTCCGGTTCAGGGATGGCGGGGGCAGCATCGGCCACGTCCTGCGTTTCCGGTGGCGGCATGGCGCTGGCGGCAACGTCGGGTACATCCTGCATTTCCGGTGGCGGATCATCCTCCGGCGGTTCGGCGGTCGCCTCCTGGCTCTCGACTGTCTCCGGAGCGGAATCGGCCGTCGCCGGCTCCACGTCTATTTCCGGGGAAGGTTCGGCTACGACGCTTTCCGGGTCGTCGGCCTCGTCCTCCTCGATCAGCGGGACGGACTCGAAGGCCTGCGGTTGGGGCGGGGCACTTGGGCTTGCCGCCGGCGCTGGCGGCGGTTCGTTTGGCTGGATTTCCTCGGGCTCGCTCGGCTTTTCCTCGGGTTCCGGCGGGGCGACGAGTTCGACCGTGACCGCCTCCTCCTGGGGCTCGGCAAGATCGGGGGCAAAATGCAGGAAAAAGGCTACGGCCACGACGGCATGAAGGCTGAGCGAGACGGCAACGCCCAAGGTCAGTCTGCGATGCGGCTGTCTGGCGCTTTCCTCCATGGGTCGATCAATACACAGGCGAACCTTGCCGCACCACCCAATTCGTCAACGCCCCTGCTCCCCTTTGTTGCCACGACAAACCGCGCATGAAAAAACCCGGCTTGCGCCGGGTTCCTTCAAATATCTGGTGCTTAGCTGTCGAGGAAGCTGCGGAGCTTGCGCGAGCGGCTCGGATGCTTGAGCTTGCGCAGCGCCTTCGCCTCGATCTGACGGATACGTTCGCGGGTAACCGAGAACTGCTGGCCGACTTCCTCGAGCGTGTGGTCGGTGTTCATGCCGATACCGAAGCGCATGCGCAGCACGCGCTCTTCGCGCGGCGTCAGCGAGGCCAGAACGCGGGTCGTCGTCTCGCGCAGGTTCGCCTGGATGGCGGCGTCGATCGGCAGCAGCGCGTTCTTGTCCTCGATGAAATCGCCGAGGTGTGAATCTTCTTCATCACCGACAGGCGTTTCGAGCGAAATCGGCTCCTTGGCGATCTTCAGGACCTTGCGGACCTTCTCGAGCGGCATCGCCAGCTTCTCGGCCAGTTCTTCCGGCGTCGGCTCGCGACCGATCTCGTGCAGCATCTGGCGCGAGGTACGGACGATCTTGTTGATCGTCTCGATCATGTGCACCGGAATACGGATGGTGCGCGCCTGGTCGGCGATCGAACGGGTGATTGCCTGACGGATCCACCATGTCGCGTAGGTCGAGAACTTGTAGCCGCGACGGTATTCGAACTTGTCGACCGCCTTCATCAGGCCGATGTTGCCCTCCTGGATGAGGTCGAGGAACTGCAGACCGCGGTTGGTGTACTTCTTGGCGATGGAGATGACGAGGCGAAGGTTCGCTTCGACCATTTCCTTCTTGGCGATGCGGGCTTCGCGCTCGCCCTTCTGCACCATGTGAACGATGCGGCGGAATTCGGAAATTGCGATACCGGTTTCCGTCGCAAGGTTCTGGATTTCCTGCCGGATGTCGCGGATCGTGGTGTTTTCGCTCTTGGCGAATTCCTTCCAGCCGCGGGCGGCCAGATTGCTGATCGACTTCATCCAGTTCGGGTCGAGCTCGGCGCCCTGATACTGCTCAAGGAACGAATCGCGCTTGACGCCATAGGATTCCGCCAGACGCAGAAGCCGGCCCTCGTTCTGCACGAGGCGCTTGTTGATGTCGTAAAGCTGCTCGACAAGGCTGTCGACGCGGTTCTGGTTGAGCGACAGCGATTTGACCGCTGTGACCAGATGGTCCTTCAGTTCTTTGTAGCGGCGCTCCTGAGCGGACGACAGCGTGCCGGTGGCGGCAAGGCGTGCTTCCACCTGCTGGTCCTGCAGCTTGCGCAGCTTCTTGTAGGTCTCGGCGATCAGGTCGAGGGTTTCCATGACCTGCGGACGCAGTTCGGCTTCCATCGCCGCCAGCGACAGGTTCGACTCGTCCTCGTCCTCTTCCTCCTCTTCGGGAGGCATGATGTCGCCGCCGACATTGGTGATGTCGTCTTCGCCGTTCTGGGAACGGGTCTTGCGATCCTTTTCCTTCTCCTCGGCGGCCTTGCGATCGGCCTCGATCTTCTCAGGGCTCTGGAACTGCGGGGCTGCCTTTGCTTCCGGACCGGAATAGGTCGTTTCGAGATCGATGATCTCGCGCAGCAGCGTCGTGCCTTCGTTCAGTTCGTCGCGCCAGATGATCAGAGCCTGGAAGGTCAGCGGGCTTTCGCAAAGCCCGGAGATCATCGTTTCGCGGCCGGCCTCGATGCGCTTCGCGATGGCGATTTCGCCTTCGCGCGACAACAGTTCGACGGAACCCATTTCACGCAGGTACATGCGCACCGGGTCGTCGGTACGGTCGGTCGGTTCCTTCTTCTTGGTCGCCGCAAGCGCCGTGCCGCTGGAAGGGGCCAGTTCACCGCCTTCGCTCTCGCCGTCCGAATCGTCGTCGTCGTCGCTGGCCTGCGCGTCCTCGGCTTCTTCGTCCTCGATGACGT
>JAEWPB010000142.1 GCA_023399465.1 Pseudomonadota bacterium | reverse complement strand
CCACCGGACGGACGAAGCTCGACCATCTCGGCCTTGCGCTCCGACATCTTCTGCACGACGACACCGGAATGCTCTTCATCGACGTCGATGACGACTTCTTCGATCGGCTCCATCATCTCGCCGGTCGTCTCGTCCTTGTGCATGACGACGCGCGGACGCGATACCGCGAGTTCGAAGCCTTCGCGGCGCATGTTCTCGATCAGGACGGCGAGCTGCAGTTCGCCGCGACCGGAAACGAAGAACGAGTCCTTGTCGGCGGATTCCTCGATCTTGAGGGCAACGTTGCCTTCGGCTTCCTTGAACAGGCGGTCGCGGATGACGCGGCTCGTGACCTTGTCGCCTTCGGTGCCGGCAAGCGGGCTGTCGTTGACGATGAAGGACATGGTCACGGTCGGCGGATCGATCGGCTGTGCAGCCATCGGCTCGGTGATGGACGGGTCGCAGAAGGTGTCGGCGACCGTTCCCTTGGAGAGGCCCGCGATGGCGACGATGTCACCTGCATGGGCTTCTTCGATCGGTTGGCGCTCGATCCCGCGGAAGGCGAGGATCTTGGAAATGCGGCCCTGCTCGATGAGCTTGCCGTCCTGGCCGAGGACCTTCACCGCCTGGTTCGGCTTGATGGAGCCGGAGGCGATGCGGCCGGTGATGATGCGGCCGAGGAAGTTGTTGGCTTCGAGGATCGTGCCGATCATGCGGAACGGGCCTTCCTCGACCGTGGGCTCGGGCACGTGCTTGAGCACGAGGTCCAGCAGCGGCGCCATGCCCTGGTCCTGCGGGCCTTCCGGGTTGACGTTCATCCAGCCATTGCGGCCCGAACCATAGAGGATCGGGAAGTCGAGTTGCTCGTCCGTCGCATCGAGATTGGCGAAGAGGTCGAATACCTCGTTCAGCACCTCCTCGTGCCGGCCATCGGGGCGGTCGATCTTGTTGATCGCGACGATCGGCTTCAGGCCGACCTTGAGCGCCTTGCCGACGACGAACTTCGTCTGCGGCATTGGTCCTTCGGACGCGTCGACGAGAACGATCGCTCCGTCCACCATCGACAGGATGCGCTCGACTTCGCCACCGAAGTCGGCGTGGCCGGGCGTGTCGACGATATTGATGCGGTGACCCTTCCACTCGATGGAGGTCGCCTTGGCGAGAATGGTGATGCCGCGTTCTTTTTCGATATCGTTCGAATCCATGACGCGTTCGTTGACGCGCTGGTTCTCGCGGAACGAGCCGGACTGCTTGAGAAGTTCATCGACGAGGGTGGTTTTCCCATGGTCAACGTGCGCGATAATCGCGATGTTGCGAAGTGCCATAGTTCGGATTCTCTGGGGCTGGGGCGCAAAATTCGGGGAAGCGCCCTGTTACTTATGGCGCGCCTATTACCCTGTTTTTTGCGATTGCGAAAGGGGAAATGATATTGCAGTCGCCGGGGCGGCAACGATTCTCAACCTGCCCTTGCCTTCGCGGCTCCCTTCGCCCGACCGGATTTTGACCGTCTTTCCCGCGCCGCACCAGCGGATTTTCGGCCAGCAATCGGTGCCGATGCGACAGGAAAAACCAGCCGCGGAAACGGGGCCGGCGGTTCGCGCCGGCCCGTCGACATCAGGCAGCAAGCCCCTTCTTCGCGAGCATGGCGTCGGGGCTCGGCAGCTTGCCCCGGAACGCCTTGTAGGCGTCTTCCGGATCGATCGACCCGCCGACGGAATAGATGTTGTCCTTGAGCTTCTTCGCCATTTCGGGATTGAAGGCATTGCCGGTCTCCTCGAAGGCGGCGAATGCATCCGCGTCGAGGACTTCCGACCACATGTAGGAGTAGTAGCCGGCGGAATAGCCGTCACCGGCGAAGACATGCTGGAAATGCGGTGCCGCATGGCGCATGACGATCGACTTCGGCATGCCGATGTCCTTCAGCACCTCCGCCTGCACCGCCATCGGATCACCAACCGCATCGCGCGTGTGGAAGGCCATGTCGACCAGTGCCGACGAGGTGAACTCCACCGTATTGAAGCCGGCATTGAAGGTGCGGGCCGCCAGTACCTTGTCAAGCAGGTCCTGCGGCATCGGCTCGCCGGTTTCATAGTGCACGGCGTAGGTCCTGAGGATCTCCGGCACAGTCAGCCAATGTTCGTAGAGTTGCGACGGCAGTTCCACGAAGTCGCGGGAAACGCCGGTTCCCGAGACGGACGGATAAATGACATCGGACAGCATGCCGTGGAGCGCATGGCCGAATTCGTGGAACAGCGTACGCGCATCATCGAGCGAAAGCAGCGCCGGGCGCCCTTCTGCCGGCTTGGCGAAATTGCAGACATTGTAGATGATCGGGATCTCGCCGACGGCGCCGTTCTTCAGCCGCAGCTTGTGCTGCGACTGGAACGAGCTCATCCATGCGCCCGAGCGCTTCGACGAGCGAGCAAAATAGTCGCCGAGGAACAATGCCTTGAGGTCGCCGGACTTGTCGCGGATCTCGAAGACGCGGACATCCGGGTGGTAGGCCGGGATGTTCTTCGCTTCCGTTGCCGTGATCCCGAAAAGGCGGCTGGCGACGTCGAAGCAGGCGTCGATAACCTTCTCGAGTTGCAGGTAAGGCTTCAACTCGGCCTCGGAGAAGCTGAACTTGCGCGCCCGCAGCTTTTCGGCATAGTGGCGCCAGTCCCACGGCATCACGTCGTGATTGCGCCCCTCTTCGGCGATCAGTTCAGCGAGATCGCCTTCCTCTTCGCGGGCGCGCGCCACCGCCTTTTCCCAGACCTGCCGCAGCTGACCGTTCACCGCCTCCGGGGTCTTGGCCATGGTATTGTCGAGCTTCAGCCAGGCATAATTCTCATAGCCGAGGAGGCTTGCCTTCTCCGCCCTGAGCGCCAGGGTCTCGCGGATGATCTCGCGATTGTCGGTCGCCCCGCCATTGGCGCCGCGCGCCACCCAGGCGTTGAATGCCTGTTCACGCAGATCGCGCCGCTCGGAGAAGGTCAGGAACGGTTCGATGATCGAGCGTGACAGAGTGACGGCGAACTTGCCCTCCTCGCCGCGGTCGCGGGCCGCCGCCGCCATCGCCTCCTTGAGGAAGGCGGGAATGCCCTCGAGATCGTCGCCCTTCTCCAGGAACAGAACCCAGCCGCTTTCGTCGGCAAGCACGTGCTGGCCAAAGTTGGCACCGAGACCGGCTAGTTTCTCGTTGATCGCGGCAAGGCGCTCCTGCTCCGGCTTGGCAAGCTTCGCGCCTGACTTAACGAAACCCTTCCAGTGGCGTTCGAGCACCCGCAGTTGTTCAAGCGTCAGACCGAGGGCGTCGCGGTTTTCCCAGATCGCGTCAATCCGGGCAAAGAGCGCGGCGTTCATGCCGATCTTCGAGTAATGGCGCGACATCTTCGGGGCGATCTCGCGCTCCAGGGCCTTGATGACATCGTTGGTATGCGCGCCCGCGCGGTTCCAGAACAGGGCGGAAACCCGCGACAGCGAATCGCCAGCCGTTTCGAGCGCGACGATCGTGTTGTCGAAGGTCGGCGTTTCCGGATTGTTGGCGATCGCATCGATTTCGGCATCGTGTTCGGCTAGGACGACATCGAAGGCGGGGGCGAAATCGGCATCATCGACCGCATCGAAGCGGGGGAGTCCGAGGTGGCCGTTCCATTCGACGAGAGCGGCATTGAGCTTTGGGGATGACGACATCAAAACGTCCTTTGATCGCAAATTCTGACCGGCCCTATATAGGTGGCACCGGTTGTGATTGGTATGGCCAATTAAGGAAGCCGTCTCAGGCGCGGCGCCATCCGATGAGGCCCGGCGCCGCATGCATGAAGGCCTGCACCGCGAAACCGATGAACAGCACGCCCGACAGCCGCACGATGGCGAGTTCATGGGCGCGATAGAATTTCCGCACGAAACGCGCGCCGATGACCGTGATCAATATGACGTCGGCAACGAGAAACCCGAAGAACGAAACGCCGAGCAACAGCGGCAACGCCTCGAATTCAAGCGCCTCTGCCGATCCGGCGAGAAGCGCGGTAAAGGTGGCCAGCGCCACCGGATAACCCTTGGGGTTGGTGAGCCCGAAGATCAATCCGCGGCGCAACGGCTTCTCGACGAACAGCAGCGCGTTGCCGTCGCCGCGCGGCTTCGCCCGGACCGCCGACCAGCCGAGCCAGGCAAGATAGCCGCCGCACAACAGGCCGAGAACATCGAAAAGCGTCGTTCCGATCGTCTTCGCCCCGACGATCGCGACCAGTGCCAGCGATGACCAGACAAGATCGCCAGCGAGATGGCCACCAAGAAACATCGCGCCAGCCTTGCGCCCCTGCCCGGCGCCGATGCCGAGCAAGGCCAGAAACGCCGGACCAGGGATGAGTACGTAGAGCAACGCGGCCAGAAAAGCGCCCGGCAGAAGGGTCTGATACATCGAGGATCACCACAAGCTTCGTTTGACGCACTCTAGAAGCGCCTCGTGCACCGTCAAGGCCACTGCTTGTCAATCGGCCTTGAATCACCGCCCGGATAATAATAAGGTAGCCTTATTATATAGGACTTCTGCAGACATGTCGCACAAGGTCGACCCCAACTCCCTCGGCTTCCTGATCACCGACAGTGCCCGGATGATCCGGGCGATCTTCGAGCGCCGCATAGCCGAGGCAGGCCTGGGGCTGACAGCCGGCGAGGCGCGCACCCTCGTCCATGTCGAGACCATCAACGGAAGCCGCCAGCTCGACATTGCCCATCGCATGGGCATCGAGCCGATGACGGTCTGCGCCTTTCTCGACCGGCTGCAAGCGCTTGACCTGATCGAGCGCGTTCCCGATCCCACCGACCGCCGGGCCAAGAACATCTTCCTGACGGAGAAATCGCAGGCGATGATCCAGGCGATCCGCAAGGAAATCCGCATCCTGATGGATCAGGCGACGGAGGGACTGTCGGCGGAAGAACGCGACGCCCTCAAGAAGGCGATGACCATCGTGCGCACCAATCTCCACCGCTCCGGTCAAACCGAAAAGCATAATTGAAAGCCCGAACTCCCATCATGAACGCATTACGCATGAGTGAACGCCGCACCAGCCTGATTGGTGCAGTCCTGGCCGCGCTCGGGCCGATTTCCATGGCCATGTACACGCCGGCAATGCCGGAACTGGTCCGCGCCTTCGGCACCACCGATTCGGCAATCAAGATGAGCCTGTCGCTCTATTTCGCCGGTTTCGCGCTGGCCCAGCTGGTTTCGGGACCGATGTCCGACGCCTTCGGCAGGCGCAAGGCCTCGATCTTCTTTCTTGGCATCTATCTGCTCGGCAGCCTCGCCGCCGCCTATGCCCCGACGGTCGAATGGCTGCTTGCAGGCCGGCTGATCCAGGGCATCGGCGCTTCCGTCGGCATCACCGTGTCGCGTGCCATCGTGCGTGACCAGTTCGTCGGCGTGGAAGCCGCGCGGATCATGAACATGATCGGCATCATGCTGGCGATCGGCCCGGCCATGGCCCCGACCATCGGCGGACTGGCGCTCGCCGCCTTCGGCTGGCAGTCGGTGTTCTTCCTGATGGTCGGCTTCGGCATGCTCGCCTGCGGCAGCGTTGCGCTGTGCATGCACGAAACCACGGTACCCGACCGCCGCCGCGCCAAGCCCCGCTACCTCGTCAGCGCCTATCTCGAACTCCTTGGCGACAGCCGGTTCATCTCGGCGTCACTGGTCATCGCCGGCGCGGTCGGAGCGCTCTACACCCAGTCGACGATGCTGCCCTTCATCCTCATCGGCACGGTCGGATTGTCGCCGACCGAATTCGGCATGGGCATGCTGATGCAGTCCGGCGCCTATTTCGCCGGATCGGTGATGCTGCGCTATATCGCGCAGCGCCTCTCCGGCGAAAACTGCGTGCGCCTCGGCCTCGTTCTCGTCGGCCTCGGTGCGACCATGGTCGCGCTCTCGGTGCAACTGCTGGAACCGAGCTTCCTGTCGATCATGCTGCCGATCTCGGTCGCCACCACGGGAATTGCCTTCGTGACGCCACACATGACCACCGCCGGGCTCTTCCCCTTCCCGAAGATCGCCGGTTCGGCCTCGGCGCTGATGGGCTTCATCCAGATGGGGGCGGGCTTCCTGGGCGGCGTCATCGCCGCGACGATCGGTAAGCCGCTCCTGGCCTTCGGCATCGTCATTCCCGGCATGGGGCTGATCTCGGTCCTCGGCTATCTCTGGTATGTCCGCTGCAGCCGCCGCTCGGCCACGCTGATCACCGGCCGCGACTGATCTGCGTCGATACGGTTCTGCCGACAAACGAAAAACCCGCCTTCGAAGCCGAAGGCGGGTTTCTTTTAATGCGAAACGCACGGGGTCGCTACCCCGGGGCTCGCTTACTTGGCGAGATTGCGCTTGGCCAGCGTGCGCAGGCGCAGGGCATTGAGCTTGATGAAGCCGGCTGCGTCCTTCTGGTCGTAGGCGCCCTGGTCGTCCTCGAAGGTAACCAGCTTGTCGGAGTAGAGCGACTTCTCGCTCTCGCGGCCGGTGACCATGACGTTGCCCTTGTAGAGCTTCAGCGTCACTTCGCCTTCGACATGTTCCTGGCTCTTGTCGATCAGGGCCTGCAGCATCTCGCGCTCCGGCGAGAACCAGAAGCCGTAGTAGATCAGTTCGGCGTAGCGCGGCATCAGCTCGTCCTTGAGGTGCGCTGCACCGCGGTCGAGCGTGATCGATTCCATGGCGCGATGCGCGGCAAGCAGGATCGTGCCGCCGGGCGTTTCATAGACGCCGCGCGACTTCATGCCGACGAAGCGGTTCTCGACGAGGTCGAGACGGCCGATGCCGTTTTCGCGACCATAGTCGTTGAGCTTGGCCAGCAGCGTTGCCGGCGACAGGCGCACGCCGTTGATCGAGACGGCATCGCCGCGCTCGAAGCCGATCTTGATGACGGTTGCCTTGTCAGGAGCGGCTTCCGGCGAAATCGTGCGCATGTGCACGTATTCCGGTGCTTCCAATGCCGGGTCTTCCAGAACCTTGCCCTCGGACGAGGAGTGCAGCAGGTTGGCGTCGACCGAGAACGGCGCCTCGCCCTTCTTGTCCTTGGCGACCGGGATCTGGTGCTGCTCGGCGAATTCGAGCAGATCCGTACGGCTCTTGAACGACCAGTCGCGCCACGGGGCGATGATCTTGATGTCGGGGTTCAGCGCATAGGCGGAAAGCTCGAAGCGAACCTGGTCGTTGCCCTTGCCGGTCGCGCCATGGGCGATGGCATCGGCGCCAGTCTTGCGGGCGATGTCGATCAGGTGCTTGGAGATCAGCGGACGCGCGATCGACGTGCCGAGCAGGTAGACGCCTTCATAGACGGCATTGGCGCGGAACATCGGGAAGACGAAATCGCGCACGAACTCTTCGCGCACGTCCTCGATATAGATTTCCTTGATGCCAAGCATCTCGGCCTTCTTGCGTGCCGGCTCGAGCTCTTCCCCCTGGCCGAGGTCGGCGGTGAAGGTGACAACCTCCGCACCGAGTTCCGTCTGCAGCCATTTCAGGATGATCGAGGTGTCCAGCCCGCCGGAATAGGCGAGAACGACTTTCTTCACGTCTTTATGCGATGCCATGATGAACGATCCGTGTAATTATACGGCGACGACCGTGCCGCTCAAAAATTGGTGTTGCGGCACTTTTAGCGGGATTATCGCTTGGCGCAAGGGGAAAGCACCGGTTAGCCTGGCTCCGGGCCGGGGCGCTGCTATGCGCCTGGCGCATTTGACACCTGATGCCACCGCTCCATATCCGACCTGTTACTACATTGCCGAAGAAAAGGAATTAGACATGGGAACAATCCATTCCGCCTTTGCCAAAGCCAATGTTGCTGTTGTTACCGGCGCCGCTTCCGGCATAGGCCTGGCCGCCGCCAAACACTTTGCCAGTCTCGGTATGAGCGTGGTGCTCGCTGATATCGATGGCGATCGTCTGGCCACCGCCTTCGAAGAGACCGTAGCGCTTGCCAAGGACGGGGTCGCGCAAGTGGCCGCCATCGGAACCGACGTCAGCCAGATCGAATCCCTGCAGGCGCTGGAACGCACCGTGATCCAGCGCTTCGGCCGCGTCCATGTGCTGATGAACAATGCCGGTATCCAGCCGGGCTCGTCGATCTTCGGCCCGCAGGTCGCCTGGGACAACGCACTCGCCGTCAACCTCATGGGCGTCATCAATGGCACCCGCACCTTCGGTCCCGGCATGATCCAGCATGGCGAACCCGCGCTCATCATCAATACGGGTTCCAAGCAGGGCATCACCACGCCGCCCGGCGATCCTGCCTACAATGTCTCCAAGGCAGGGGTGAAGGTGTTCACCGAGGCGCTGCAACACGAGTTGCGCAACACCGAGAACTGCAATGTCTCGGCCCATCTGCTGATACCGGGCTTCGTCTTCACCGGTATGACCGCCGGCGAGCGGACCACCAAGCCGGAAGGCGCATGGACCCCCGAGGAAACCATCGACTTCATGATGGCGAGCATCGCCCGCGGCGACTTCTACATCCTATGCCCGGACAATGAGGTGAAGCGCGACGTCGATGAACGGCGCATCCTCTGGGCCGCCGGCGACATCGTCGAAAACCGGCCCCCGCTGTCGCGCTGGCATGCCGACTATGCCGAAGCATTCCGCGCCTTCCTGATCGATCCCAAACAATAGTTGGCATCGATCCGAAAGCCGGATATTGACGACTTCCGATATCCGGCTTTCGAGAGTTTTGCGATGGACTTCCTGCCCAGCCTGCCGACGCTGCTTGCCTATTCCGCAGCCATTCTCCTGCTGGCGGTGACGCCCGGGCCTGATATGACCCTATGGATCAGCCGGTCGATGCGCGACGGCAAGGGAATTGGCCTCTTCAGCTTCGTCGGCACCAATATCGGGCTGACCATCCACACCATGCTGGTGGCATTCGGCATCGCCGCCCTGATCGTCGCCTCGCCCACGGCGTTTCTGGTGCTGAAGACCGGCGGGGCCGCCTATCTGTTCTGGCTGGCCATCCAGGCGCTGCGCAACGGTTCGAATTTCGCCGTCGACAACAGCCAGGAGCGCCAGACCTCATCTACCGGCGCGCTTCTCAACGGTATCTGGGTGAACCTGCTCAACCCCAAGGTCATCATCTTCTTCATGACCTTCCTGCCGCAGTTCGTCAGCGCCTCCGATCCGCACGTCACCGGCAAGCTGATCTTCCTCGGCCTCTGGGCGATCGTGGTCGCCCTGCCAATCGGCCTCGCCATCATCTTCACGGCCGACTATCTCTCGGGCTGGCTGCAGTCGAACCGCAAGGTGCTGCGGGCGTTGGATCACACGATCGCGGTGGTCTTCTCGATCTTCGCAGTAAAGATCCTCTTCACCCGCGCCTGACATTCCCATTCCCCAACGAAAAATGGCGCCCGGTGATCCGGACGCCATGCTCTTATACAGATACTACCGAAGCGACGATCAGCCGATCAGCAATTCGTCGTCGTCGAGCGTCTGTCCGCGGATCTTGCGGAACATCTCGATCAGATCCTCGACCTCAAGATCCTTGCGGCTGTCGCCCGATACATCGAGGACGATTTCGCCGCCGTGCAGCATGATCGTACGGGTGCCAAAATCGAGCGCCTGGCGCATGGAGTGCGTTACCATCAGCGTCGTCAGCTTGCGCTCGGAGACGATCTGCTGGGTCAGTTCCATGATGAACTCGGCCATGCCGGGATCGAGTGCGGCCGTGTGTTCGTCGAGCAGGAGCACATCCGAGCCGCTGAGCGTCGCCATGACCAGCGATACCGCCTGGCGCTGGCCACCCGACAGAAGATCCATGCGGTCCTTCATCCGGTTTTCGAGGCCGAGGTTGAGGCTGGCGATCCGATCACGGAACATGCTGCGACGACCGCCGCCGAGTGCTGCAGAAAGGCCGCGACGCTTGCCGCGGGCTGCGGCAAGGGCAAGGTTCTCCTCGATCGTCAGCGCACCGCAGCTTCCGGCCAGCGGGTCCTGGAACACGCGGGCGACGAGGCCGGCACGCGAGGCCGTCGGTTTGCGGGTGACATCGGCGCCGCCGATGGTGACCTTGCCTGCGGTCGGGATGACGTCGCCGGCAAGCACGCCGAGCAGCGTCGACTTGCCCGCGCCGTTGGAGCCGATCACGGTCACGAAGGAACCGGTCTCGATAGTCAGGTCGATTTTCGAAAGGGCCTGCTTCTGCAGCGGTGTGCCGCGGCCAAAGATGACCTGGATGTTGTCGAGCGTAATCATGACGTGGCTCCTCCGCGACGCAGTCTCGGAAGGATCAGCGCGATCGCGACCAGAACGGCCGTGACGAAATTGAGGTCCGAGGCCTTGAGGCCGAGCACGTCGCTTGAGAGCGCCAGCTGGATCGCAAGACGATAGAGGATGGAGCCGAAGACGCAGCCGATCAGGGCGATCAGCAGGCCGCGGTTACCGAACAGCGTTTCGCCGACGATGACCGCCGCCAGGCCGACGACGATGGTACCCACGCCCGAGGTGACGTCGGCAAAGCCGTTCGTCTGGGCGAAGAGCGCGCCGCCAAGCGCGACCAGCGCGTTGGAAATCGCCATGCCGAGATAGATCTGGTTGCCGGTCTGGACGCCCTGCGCCCGCGCCATGCGCGCGTTCGCGCCGGTCGCCCGCATCGCCAGCCCCGCATCGCTTTCGAGGAAGCGCCAGACGAAGAACACGGCAAGAATGACAAGCACGCCGATGAACAGCGGACGCACGTAGAAATCGGGAAGGCCGAGACCATAGAACGGCGTGAGCATCGTCTCCTGATTGAGCAGGGCCACATTGGGCTTGCCCATCACCCGAAGGTTGACGGAGAACAACGCAATCATCGTCAGGATCGATGCCAGAAGATTGAGGATCTTGAAGCGCACGTTGAGGGTCGCGGTCACCAGGCCGGCAACCGAACCTGCCGCCATGGCGACGAGAGTGGCAACCCAGGGATTGAGACCGGCAATGATGAGAACGGCTGCAACGGCCGCACCCAGCGGAAAGGATCCGTCAACGGTCAGATCAGGAAAATCGAGCACTCGGAAAGCGAGATAGACGCCAATCGCGACGAAGGCGAAGACCAGACCAAGCTCGACAGCACCCCAAAAGGCGATTTGGCTCACGGTAGATGTCCTTGTGTTCCCGCCATTGGCCCGGTTGCGATACCGGTCGGAAAGCGGGCATGGTCGGGGCCGCGCAGGCACGGCCCCGAAGATGGTGGTTATTCGATGGTTTTGGTCGCCCGCGCGGTGACGCTTTCCGGGAAGGTTACCCCCATCTTGGCAGCAGCGGACTTGTTGATCACGAGGTCGGTACCGGCGGCAACGCGAACCGGGATGTCGCCCGGTGCTTCACCCTTCAGGACGCGCGCCACGAGTGCGCCCGTCTGCTTGCCGACGTCGAAATAGTTGAAGCCGAGGGCTGCGATCGCGCCGCGATTGACCGAGTCGGTATCGCCGGCATAGAGCGGGATCTTCGCTTCTTCGGCAACGCCGACGGCCGCTTCGAAGGCGGAGACGATGGTGTTGTCGGTCGGGATGTAGATAACGTCGACGCGACCGACGAGCGAACGGGTCGCGCCCTGCACTTCCGACGACTTGGTGGCGACCGACTCGACCACGGTGAGGCCGGCCTTTTCAGCTTCCGCCTTCAGGGCGTTGAGCGTCGAGATCGAGTTGGCTTCAGCGGTGTTGTAGACGAAACCGATCGACTTGGCGTTCGGCGTGATTTCCTTGATCAGGGCCACGTGATCGGCAACCGGCGACATGTCGGAAAGACCGGTGACATTGCCGCCAGGCTTGTCCAGGTCGGTGACGAGCTGGGCGCCGAGCGGATCGGAAACGGCGGTGAAGACGACGGGAATGTCGCGGGTGGCGGCGACGACCGCCTGTGCGGACGGGGTCGAGATCGGAACGATGACGTTCGGCGACTCGCCGATGAACTGGCGGGCGATCTGCGCTGCGGTACCGGGATTGCCCTGCGCCGACTCGTAGACGAATTTCAGGTTTTCGCCTTCCTTGAAGCCGGCCTCGGCAAGTGCTTCCTTGACGCCGTCGCGGGCGGCATCGAGAGCCGGATGTTCGACGATGGCGGTAACCGCAACGGTCACTTCGTCAGCCTTGGCAGGCATGGCGAGAGCGGTTGCAGCGGCGAGTGCAAGAATAAATGCGCGCATGAACGTCCTCCAATTATAATGTTCTGGCGATCTTCTTAGGTAAGCAGGCGCACGAAATCAATCGCAGGCCCACGGAGCAAGCAGGATTCTTGCGCCGTAATGCCCATTTCGACATCTCCATGTCGATTCAGTCGTCCTCACCGTGATTGGCGATCATCATCGCCTCGAAGGCAAGCCGCTCGGTCTTGCGCATCCGCTCGGATTCCGACTTCAACTGCCCGCAGGCCGCTAGGATGTCGCGGCCGCGAGGCGTACGGATCGGCGAGGCATAGCCGGCAGCGTTGATGAAGTCGGCAAACTTCTCGATCTGCGCCCAGTCGGAACACTGGTAGTTGGTGCCCGGCCACGGGTTGAAGGGGATGAGATTGATCTTCGCCGGAATGCCCTTGAGAAGCTGTACCAGCCGCTTGGCGTCCTCGAGACTGTCGTTGACGTCCTTCAGCATCACATATTCGAAGGTGATGCGGCGGGCGTTCGACAGACCCGGATAGGCGCGGCAGGCGTCGAGCAAATCCTTCAGCGGGTACTTCTTGTTGATCGGCACCAGCATGTCGCGCAGTTCGTCGCGGACCGCATGCAGCGAGATTGCCAGCATGACACCGATTTCTTCGCCGGTGCGGTAGATCTCCGGAACCACGCCGGAGGTCGACAGCGTGATGCGGCGCTTCGACAGCGACAGGCCATCGCCGTCGGAGGCGATCAGCAGGGCCTTCTTGACGTTCTCGAAGTTGTAGAGCGGCTCGCCCATGCCCATCATCACGATGTTGGTGATCTTGCGGCCCTCGTTGGGGACGATGGCGCCGGCCGGCGTGTCGCGGTCGGGGAAATCGCCGAGCCGGTCACGCGCCAGCAGCAACTGGGCGAGGATTTCCTCCGCCGTCAGGTTGCGCACCAGCTTCTGGGTACCGGTATGACAGAAGGTGCAGGTCAGCGTGCAGCCGACCTGGCTCGAGATGCAGAGCGTGCCACGACCTTCTTCCGGGATGTAGACGCATTCCACTTCGACCGGGCGGCCTGCACCGCGCGGCGGGAAGCGCAGCAGCCACTTGCGGGTGCCGTCGTTGGAAACCTGTTCCTCGACGATCTCCGGACGGGCGATGGTGAAATGCGTCTTCAGCATTTCCCTGAGGTCCTTGGAGACGTTGGTCATGTGGTCGAAATCGGAAACGCCGCGGATGTAGAGCCAATGCCAGAGCTGGCTGACGCGCATCTTGACCTGCCGGTCCGGCACGCCCTTTTCCTTCAGCTGCTCCGCCATCTCCTCGCGGGTGAGCCCGATCAGGGTCGGCTTCTCGATGAAATCCTGCGGACGCAGCGGCGCCTTCTTGGCTTCCAGCACGGTCATCGCATCCATGGCAGACATGTTTTTCAATCCCAACTTCGCAAACGGGGCATCCGCAGAAGCTACACAAAGCTCCCGGAGCAAGGTCACGCGCAAATCAATGAAACCGAGAGCGGACGGCGTCACGATGCGCTGGCATCACGTTCTCAGCGCGGCCTTTAGCACGGTTTTGCGGCCGCGTCACCCTCCCGCGACAAAACGGCAAAGGCCGGTCATGGACCGGCCTTGATCTCGTCTTGTAAGCAGGCGCAGGGCGCCGGCAGCTTACTTGCAGCTTTCGATCTGCTTCAGCGCCGCGGAGATGCCCTGCAGCGAATAGCTGTAGCTCGTCACCGTGCCGCGGCGCGACTGCGCCTTCACCGTCATCGTCTTGCCGCTCTTCATCGCAGCAACCAGCGCCGGCTCCTCGGCAGCGTTCTCGACCCAGGCGGCCTTTTCCTTGGTGAACATCACGAAGTTCTTGTCGTCGATCGTGACGTTGACCTTGGAGTTTTCCTTCATCGGATAGCCCATCATCGCCTGCGGCTCGTAGGAGATGTTCTGGCCGGGGCGCTGCGAGACGATGAAGAAGATGTCGCCATGATCGACCGAAGCCGGCTCCTTGGCGGTTGGAACGGACAGGACGTAGCAGACGGTGTTGCCGCCGGATTTATAGGAGTAAGCACCCCACGCCTTGAACTGCTGGATACGGGTCGGCGATTGCGCAGCGGCGATGCCGGTTCCAAGCAGAACGAAAGTGAGTGCGGTTGCGAGACTTCTTACAAACATTGATTTCCTACCGGTTTCCTGTCATCCGACGCCCAACCGGGCGAGCCGGGTCAACATGTAGACGATTTGACTTAATTTGCCGTAACCCTGGTTACCAAACCGTCAACAACCTACCCAATTCGCCGGATTGCCGCTCTGGAAAGCCCTCAACCGGTCCATTGGCCACGCGTCGCCGTTGCTTGGATGGCATCTGTCCATTCGGGACTGGCATCCCTTCGGCTGGACTTATGACACAAAGATTCGGGCAAGAATTTGTCTGGAATCCGACAGAAAACCGCACAGCAATCGCAATTTTGCGAGCGCAAGCGTGCAGGCGGCGCCATCAATCCGAAAGATTGTCCTTCAGCGCCTGATCGGCCTTGTCATAGTGACGCTGGCTGATATTGCCGCGGATCATCGCAAAGGCGGCAGTCAGCACCGCCACGTCATCGGAAAAACCGACGACTGCAAAGATGTCGGGGATGACGTCGATCGGCAGCACGAAATAGCCGAGCGCCGCAAGCAGAGTGCCGCGAACCCGGATCGGCGTCAGCGGATCCATTGCGCAGTAATAGGCGGCGACGGCGTCGCGGCCGAAGGGAATCTGGCGAATGGCCCTTCGCATCGTCGGCCAGAACTTCTCGCGCACCGTTCTTTCGCGCCGCTGCTGCGTATCCTCGTCGCCCGGGAGCAGAATTTCGCCGATCTTGACGTCGTCCATCCTTGCCTTGTCCTTCAGTATTGACCGCCTCAATATGGGGGAACTGAAAAGGATTTCAATTCTTGCGTCGCGTTGCAGCCTTCTCGAACGCCCTGGCCAGACGAAAGTCGAGTTCGGTCAGACCGCCTGCATCGTGGGTGCGCAGCGTGACATCGACCCGCGAGTAGACATTGAACCACTCGGGATGATGATTGAGCTTTTCGGCCGCCAGTGCCCCCTCGGTCATGAAGCCGAAGGCCTCGACGAAATTGGCGAACTTGAAGCGTTTCGAGATCGAGCCGCCATCGTCTGCCAGCGCCCAGCCTTCGAACTGCCGCAGGTTTTCATCGATTGCCGCCGGTTCCAGCTTTTCGTATTTCATGCCAAGATCGCTCCTCTGCGGGCCGGCCGCCATCACCTTGATGCCGGCACGTGCACGTCCTCACCCGCCTCGCACTCGCCTGTCGGGCGCAGCCTGAAAGATACCATGGATCCCTATCGCATTCTCTTCGTTTGTGCCGGCAATATCTGCCGCTCCCCGCTGGCCGAAGGCGTCTTCCGCCATCTTGCGGCCACGGCCGGATACGCGGACGCCTATCACATCGATTCCGCCGGAACTGGCGGCTGGCACGAGGGCGAGGCCCCCGATCCGCGATCGGTCGCCGTTGCAAAGGCGCATGGCATCGATATCTCCCGGCAGCGGGCGCGACGGATCCGGGCGACCGATTTCAGGAGCTTCGACCTGATCCTCGCCATGGATGACGACAATCTCCGCAACCTGCTGAGCGAAGCCAGTAGTGAAGCAAAGTGCCGCGTCCACCTGTTCAGCGGCTTTGCCACCGGCGGTAGCGAGGAAGTGCCCGATCCCTACTACGGCGGCAAGGACGGCTTCGAACAGGTCTACGCCATGCTCTTGGAAGGTTGCGGTGCGCTTCTTGACAGACTGGAGACCGAACGCCGCTCGTGAAGCGGGAACACCTCCTCGGTCAGGTAGGGCCCGCCCCCGACAGACTCGCGCGACGACAGGAGCACGAAGCGCGATACGGTGAACGGCGCCGTCACGAAGTCTCCACGACCGCCGAGATAGCGGACCACGTCGTCGAGCCGGCAGGATTTCAGCCGCGCCAGCGTCACGTGCGGGATGAACTTGCGCTGGTCGGGCGGCAGCCCGACCCGCTTGCACACCCGCTCGATGTCGGCCTGGAGGGCAAACAATTCGGGCGACGGCGAAACACCGGCCCACACGGAATGCGGCTTCTTCGAACCGAACGAGCCGGTACCGCTGAGGTTGATCTGGAACTCGGGCCGGTCGATGCGATCGAGACCGGCAACGATCTCGTCGGCGGTGCGGCCGTCGACGTCTCCGATGAAGCGCAGGGTGATGTGGTAATTCTCCACATCGATCCATCTTGCTCCCGGAAGTCCTCCGCGCAGCAATGAGAGGCTTAACGCCGCATTGCGCGGAATTTCGAGGGCGGTGAACAGTCTCGGCATGACGAGCCTCCCCGAATCTTGTGCAAGTGCTCACACGCAACCATGCGTGAAAGATTCATGCAACCTCTATTTTCATTTCTCCGGTATAGTCCTCAGGAAGCTCTGCACGGTATGGAGCGAACGTTCCACCATGGCGGCCACGCCGCCGGCATTCGGATGCATGCCGTCTTCGAGCTGCAAGTGCGGCAGGGTCACGACGCCATCGAGGAAAAACGGATAGAGCACCAGCCCATGCTTGTCGGCCAGGCGCTGGTAGATCGGATTGAAGCGGGCGGCATAGTCGTCGCCCATGTTCGGCGGCGCCAGCATGCCGGCCAGCAGGACAGGAATGCCGCGTGCCTTCAACCGCACGATGATGGCCTCGAGATTCTTTTCCGTCGCCTCCGGCGCAATGCCGCGCAACGCATCATTGGCCCCAAGCTCTAGGATCACTCCATCGGTGCCATCCGGGATCGACCAGTCCACACGCGCAAGGCCGCTCTCGGTCGTGTCGCCGGAAACCCCGGCATTTTCAATGGCCACATCCAATCCGGCACCCTTCAGCGCCTTTTCGAGCAGCGCCGGATAGGCATCTTCCTGCGGCAACTGGTAGCCGGCCATCAGGCTATCTCCGAAGCCGACGAGCTGAAGCGTGCGGGCGGATGCCGGCAGCGCCATTGTCACGAGGCCCGCGATTATGACAACGAAGTGAACGGCAAATCCTTTTAATCTCATGGATATCTTCCTAGATTGGCGTGTGCGAGCGACAGCCGCCCGCGATATCTCCGACTTGATTGCCCTGAATATAGGACGGATTGCCGTGACAAAAACCATTATCGCGCTGAAGCGGGCCGATTTGACTCTCGGAACCGCGGCGGCCTCCGTTCACGTGCTCAAGGGCATCGATCTTGCCATTGACCAGGGCGAGGCCGTCGGCATCATCGGACCGTCGGGCTCCGGCAAGTCGACGCTGCTGATGGTGCTTGCCGGGCTGGAACGCCTCGACAGCGGCGAGATCCACATAGACGGCGCTCCCCTACACGCAATGAGCGAGGATCAGCTTGCCGATTTCCGCGGCCGCAACATTGGCATCGTCTTCCAGTCCTTTCACCTGATCGCCAACATGACGGCACTGGAAAATGTCGCCGTTCCGCTCGAGCTTGCCAACGTCAAGAACCCCTTCGACATCGCCCGCCGCGAACTGCAATCCGTGGGCCTGGGCGAACGCCTTGATCACTATCCAGGCCAGTTGTCGGGCGGCGAACAGCAACGCGTGGCCATTGCCCGGGCACTTGCCCCCTCGCCCGCCCTGCTGATCGCCGACGAACCGACCGGCAATCTCGACACCGAAACCGGCCGCCAGATCGCCGACCTGCTCTTTGCCAAGCAGGCCGAACGCGGCATGACCATGGTGCTCGTCACCCATGACACCGCGCTCGCCGCGCGCTGTTCGCGCCAGATCCGGGTGCGTTCCGGGGAAATCGCCGGCGACGGCGCCATCAAGGTGGAAGCCGGGATGACACCGGCATGAAGACTTTCCTGTCCCGCCTGTCCCTGGCCTGGCGCCTGGCGCTGCGCGAGATGCGCGGCGGCCTCAGGGGCTTCTACATCTTTCTCGCCTGCATCGCGCTTGGAACCGCGGCCATTGCCGCCGTCAACTCGGTCTCGACCTCGCTGACGGACGCGATCGCCACCGAAGGCCAGTCGATCCTTGCCGGCGATGTCCGTTTCGAACTCAACAACCGCGAGGCCACGCAAGACGAGCTTGCCTTCCTCAACGGGCTCGGCCGCGTCTCGGTGTCCTCCGGCCTGCGCTCAATGGCGCGCCTGCCCGACGGCTCCGACCAAACCCTCGTCGAGGTCAAGGCAGTCGATGGCGCCTACCCGCTCTATGGCACGCTCGAAGCCGAGCCCGCCGCGCCGGCCGAAGCACTGCTTGCCGACAAGGGCGCCGTCGCTGCGCCGCTTCTGCTCGATCGCCTCGGGATCGCGGTCGGCGACGAAATCCTGCTCGGCAATGCGCGCGTTAAGATCGCCGCCGCCCTGAAGAACGAGCCGGACGCACTGTCCGATGGCTTCGGACTTGCCCCGCGCCTGCTGATCAGCCGCGACACGCTTGCGGCGTCCGGGCTGGTGCAGACCGGCAGCCTTGTCGAGCACGCCTACAAGATCCGCATGGACGATCCGCAGAAGGGGCTGCGCGGCCTGCGCAATCGCGCCGAAAAGGCCTTCCCCAATGCCGGGTGGTCGATCCGCACCAGCGACCGGGCCGCCCCGGCGCTCAGCGAAAACATTAACCGCTTCTCCCAGTTCCTGACGCTCGTCGGCCTGACGGCACTGATCGTCGGCGGCGTCGGCGTCGCTAATGCCGTTCGCGCCTTTCTTGATTCCAAGCGTACAACGATCGCAACCTTCAAATGCCTCGGAGCCCCCGCCTCGGTCGTGGTGATGATCTACCTCATCCAGATCCTGCTGATCGCCGCGGCCGGGATTTCGATCGGGCTGGTCATCGGCGCTGCCACCCCCTTCCTCGCCTCCGGTTTCCTGGCTGAACTGCTTCCCGTGGCTTCGGGCGCAACGATCTACCCGTGGGCACTCGGGCTCGCGGCTCTCTTCGGGCTGTTGACGACGCTCGCCTTCGCCATCCTGCCGCTCGGCCGTGCCCGCGAAGTACCTGCAACCGCGCTCTTCCGCGAACAGGGCTTCGAACCGCGCAAGCTTCCGTCCTGGTCCTATGTGGCTGCAGCCGGCGTCGTTCTTGCCGCGCTTGCCGGGCTAGCATTCATCTCGGCCCACGACCAGCGCGTCGCTGCCGTGTTCCTGGCGGCGATCGCCTTCGCCTTCATCGTCCTGCGCGTCGTGGCGGTAGGCGTCGCCGCACTCGCCCGTCGCAGTCCGCGCGTCAACTCGCCGGCATTGCGCCTCGCGATCGGCAACATTCACCGGCCGGGAGCCCTCACGCCCTCGGTGGTGCTGTCGCTCGGCCTCGGACTGACCTTGCTCGTCACCCTCACCCTGATCGACGGCAACATGCGCCGCGAACTCACTGGCTCGCTGCCGGAACGGGCACCAAACTTCTTCTTCGTCGACATCCAGAGTGCCGATCTCGACGGCTTCCGGAACCTGCTCCGCGAGCACTCGCCTGAAGCCAAGATCATCGAGGTACCGATGCTGCGCGGGCGCATTCGCGAACTCAACGGCGAGGATGTAACCAAGCTGAACGTGCCGCCGGCCGGGCGATGGGTGCTGCGCGGCGACCGCGGCATCACCTACGCCAAGAACCAGCCGGAGAACTCTACGCTGACCGAAGGCCAGTGGTGGGCGGCCGACTACGACGGCGAGCCGCTGGTCTCGTTCTCCGCCCAGGAAGCTGGCGAGCTTGGGCTGAAGATCGGCGACACCGTGACCGTGAACGTCCTCGGTCGCAACGTCACCGCGCGCATCGCCAATTTCCGCAAGGTCGAGTGGGAATCGCTGTCAATCAACTTCGTGATGGTCTTCTCGCCCAACACCTTCCGCGGCGCACCGCACGCATGGTTGGCAACGCTTGGCGACCCCGGCGCCTCGCCGGAAAAGGAAGCGACGATCCTCAAGAGCGTCACCAATACCTACCCGACCATCACCAGCGTCAGGGTGAAGGACGCGCTCGAGATCATCGACAAGCTGGTCGGCCAGTTGGCGACGGCAATCCGGGCCGCTGCCTCGGTCGCGCTGATCGCATCCGTCCTCGTGCTCTCCGGCGCGCTTGCCGCCGGCAACCGCGCCCGCACCCACGATGCGGTGATCTTGAAGACCCTCGGCGCCACGCGCGCGATGCTCGTGCGCACCTTCACCTACGAGTATCTGATGCTCGGCGCGGCAACGGCCGTGTTCGCACTCGCCTCGGGCGGCGTTGCCGCCTGGTACGTGGTCAGCCGCATCATGAAGATGCCCTCGGCATTCCTGCCCGACGTGGCCTTGCTGACCCTGGTGATCGCACTGGTGCTCACCGTCGGCATCGGTCTTGCAGGCACCTGGCGTATTCTCGGACAGAAGGCCGCCCCTGTTCTGAGGGAGCTCTAACAAGCGAGAAGGCTTAACTTTTGTTAACATTTGCTTAGACTGGCAGCCGCAGGGAGCGTGAAATCTTCGATTGCGCTTCCTGCGGCCCAGAATCCGCAGATTTGGGTCTTGTACGCAACCGCCTATACCATCATATTTACTGCAGGCATGCTGGAGCTCCGCAGCGGCGCCCGGGATCGCAGTCCCGACACCGTAGTTTTCACCGGAGCTTGAAAAGAGGAAACAATGGCTGATCTTCGTAACTACCAGAACCGGATGGCGCAGACCGGCGCCCAGACCGGTGCGATGGTTGATGAGGGCCTGCGCGCCTATATGCTGCGCATTTACAACCTGATGGCGCTCGGCCTGGCAATTACCGGCGTTGCTGCCTTCCTGGCGTTTCAACTGGCTGTTTCCGATGGACAGTTGACCGCGTTCGGTCAGGCGATCTACGCAAGCCCGTTGAAGTGGGTCATCATGCTGGCACCGCTCGGTCTGGTGTTCTTCATGAGCTTCCGCATCCACACCATGAGCGTTGCGGCCGCCCAGACCACGTTCTGGATCTATGCCGGCCTGATGGGCCTGTCGCTGTCCTCGATCTTCCTGGTCTTCACCGGACAGAGTATCGTACAGACCTTCTTCGTGACCGCTGCGGCCTTCGGTGCGCTGTCGCTCTACGGCTACACCACCAAGCGTGACCTGTCGGCCATGGGTGCGTTCCTGGTCATGGGCGTGTTCGGCCTGATCATCGCGATGGTCGTCAACATCTTCCTGGGCTCGTCCGCGCTGCAGTTCGCAATCTCGGTAATGGGCGTACTGATCTTCTCGGGCCTGACCGCCTGGGATACCCAGAAGCTCAAGGAAATGTACTTCGAGGGTGACGACGCTGCCGTTGCAGGACGCAAGGCGATCATGGGTGCGCTGACGCTCTATCTCGACTTCATCAACCTGTTCATGTTCCTGCTGCAGTTCATGGGAAACCGTAACCAGTAAGGCGACATGGGAAACCGACAAGGCGGCCATCAGGCCGCCTTTTTTATTGCCTGCTCATCACCTCATCTCGTCCACGCATACTGAAAATCCACAGACATGACATTTTCCATCCGTGACGCCCACCCCGGCGACCTGCCGGCGATTACCGCCATCTACCGCGAATCCGTCCTGAACGGGGTAGCAAGCTACGAGCTGGCACCTCCTGATGAGGCCGAGATGGCCGAACGCTTCGCCGGGATCACCGCCAAGGCCTATCCCTATCTGGCGGCCGAGGCCGAAGACGGAACGCTGCTCGGCTATGCCTATGCCTCCGCATTCCGGACGAGACCGGCCTATCGCTGGCTGGTGGAGGATTCGATCTACCTCGCCCCCGAGGCACGCGGCCGCGGCGTCGGCAAGGCACTGCTGGCGGCCCTGCTGGAGCGCTGCACCACGCTCGGCTTCCGGCGCATGGTTGCCGTCATCGGTGGAGCCCACCCCGCTTCCGTCGCCGTCCACCGCGCCTGCGGTTTCGAGGATGGCGGATTGCTGAAAGGCACCGGCTTCAAGCACGGGCGCTGGCTCGATACGGCACTGATGCAGAAAGCGCTCGGCGAAGGCAGCGACAGTGATCCCGATCCGGCAACCTATCCCGGGAACCTCTTCGGCGGCTAGCCGCTACCGGGCCGCTACTTGTCGACGAGTTTCAGGCGCTTGTCGAAGACGCGCAGCACCTGCCCCAGCTCGTGGCCGCGCTTCAGCACCATGCCGTGTGCATTGAGGACGGAGAAGGCGCCCTGCCGGTTGGCGAGCTTCGGATCCTTTTCGATCCGGTAGAGCGGCACGTCGCCCGAACGCTTGAAGACCGAGAACACCGCCTTGTCGCGCATATGGTCGATGGCGTAGTCGCGCCATTCACCCTCTCCGACCATGCGTCCGTAGATCCAGAGAATCTGGTCAAGCTCGCGACGATGGAAGGTGACCGGGAGAGGCTCCCGGTTCTGCCGGTATTCTCCGAGGTCGACGACCGTGGACGTGCCATTTTCCGCAGTTCTGCCATCCGCATGCTGCAAATTCGGCTGATCGGCCATCGAACCTCCAAAGCTCCACATGTTGCAGGTCGATGACAGTTTGACTCAGCCTCGACAAAAAGCAACCCTTTGCGGCACGCATAAGCGACCGCTAAACATTTCCCGCTGACGCCGTATTTCCGACAAAACAGCGCCCCAATTCGGAGGAAAACTTGACCTTGGCGCCACCCGCGCCAGAATGATCCGGTCCGGCGCATTGATCCCCCAGCCCCCCAGCCCCCAATGCGCCGGTCCGGATCGCCCCGATTTCCAGACCCAGCAGCACTCCGAAAGCCAGAATCATCAGTGGACGTCGTTCGCCTCGACAACCGCGGCGCCGAGAATCGCCGATGGCTCGCCGCCATGGCTGGCCTTCTGCAACAACACGGCGCAGCCGTATTTCTTGTTGCTGCCGATCATGTTGCCCGGCAGGACCAGATCGAGCTTCTGCCCGTCCCACATGCCGACCGTCTGGATATCGGTGACACTGTGCCAGTAGGGGATCTTCTGCCCCTTGTTCTCGCCGTTCTCGACCGTCACATAGGTGCCGCGATCGAAATAGGCGACCACGACATTGGCCTTGCCCTCGCCCTTCGCCACGCTGATGGCCAGTTGATCGCCCTTGAGCGACGCCTGCACGTCGACGCCCAGGCCCTTTCCGGCCTCCTTCAATTCATCGAGCTTGAGATTGAGCGCATCGAGATCGGCGCCGCTCATGTGCTCACGACCGTTGATAACAGCCTGCGGCGTATAGACGGTGCTGCGCCCGAGCGTGCGGGCATAGGCATACTGGCGATCGGTATTTTCCTTGGAGCCGTAGGTATCGGTCCAGCCCATGTAGTTCCAGTAGTCGACATGATAGGCAAGCGCTACGACATCGCCCTGCTCGACAAGCTTCTTCAGCGCGACATCCGCCGGCGGGCAGGAAGCGCAGCCTTGCGAGGTGAAAAGCTCGACAACGCCCTTCGGCCGTTTCAACTCGTCCGCGACGGACGAGCCTGCTAGGCAGGAGCCTGCCAGAACCAGCGAAATGACAAATTTCAACGGCATGCAAAGTTTCCTTCCTCACGCCCTGAAAGCCATATCGCAGAGTTTTTATCAAGGCCGTCGAGATCTTGACGCTAGAAATACCCGCTCTCGGCATCAACAGGAAGTCACGAACGGGTGAGACCCGGTCACGGTTCCGCTAGCACGACGGCAAAGAAAAACCGCCGGGAAGGTTGCCCTTCCCGGCGGCGCTGATGCAGTCGATTGGCAGGATCAGCCAGCCAGGTCGCGCAGAACGGTCTGCAGGATGCCACCGTTGTTGAGGTAGACCACTTCATCGAGCGTATCGACGCGCGAGACCAGCGGGACTTCCTTTACCGAACCGTCGCCATAGGTGATCTTGGCGATCTTCTTCTCGCGCGGCTTGATGTCTTCCAGACCCTCGATGGTGACGACTTCGTCGCCCTTGAGGTTGAGGCTCGCCCAGGTCGTGCCGTCCTCGAAGACGAACGGAATGACGCCCATGCCGACCAGATTCGAGCGGTGGATACGCTCGAAGGACTGGGCGATCACGGCCTTCACGCCGAGCAGGTTGGTGCCCTTGGCAGCCCAGTCGCGCGACGAACCGTTGCCGTATTCGACACCGGCGAAGATGACGAGCGGAACGCCCTCTTCCTTGTACTTCATCGCCGCATCGTAGATCGACATCTCTTCCTTCGACGGATAGTGGATGGTGTAGCCACCTTCCTTGCCGTTCGGGCCGAGCATGTGGTTGCGGATGCGGATGTTGGCGAAAGTGCCGCGCATCATCACTTCATGGTTGCCGCGACGCGTGCCGTACTGGTTGAAGTCAGCAACGGCGACGCCGTTCTCGAGCAGATATGCACCCGCCGGAGAAGCCGCCTTGATCGAACCGGCCGGCGAAATGTGGTCGGTGGTGATCTTGTCGCCGAAGAGGCCGAGAACGCGCGCACCCTTGATGCTCGAGGTACCGGTACCCTTCTTACCCATGCCGACGAAGTACGGCGGGTTCTGGACGTAGGTCGACTTGTCGTCCCAGGCATAGGTCTTGCCAGCCGGCACGTCGACGGCCTGCCAGTTTTCATCGCCCTTGAAGACGTCTGCGTACTTCGTCTCGTAGAGTTCGCGGGTGACGTACTTTTGGATGAATTCCTGCACTTCGTGCGAGGTCGGCCAGATGTCCTTGAGGTAGACCGGATTGCCGTCCTGGTCTTCACCGATCGGCTCCTTGGTCAGGTCCTTCTGGACCGTACCGGCGAGCGCGTAGGCGACGACGAGCGGCGGCGAAGCCAGGTAGTTCGCCTGGACGTCCGGCGAAATGCGGCCTTCGAAGTTACGGTTGCCCGAGAGAACGCCGGCGGCGATCAGGCCCTTGTCGTTGATCGTCTTGGAGATCGGTGCCGGCAGCGGGCCGGAGTTGCCGATGCAGGTGGTGCAGCCGAAGCCGACCAGGTTGAAGCCGAGCTTGTCGAGGTCGGCCTGCAGGCCGGACTTCGCCAGGTATTCGCCGACGACCTGCGATCCAGGTGCCAGCGAGGTCTTCACCCACGGCTTGGACTTCAGGCCCTTGGCAACGGCGTTGCGGGCGAGAAGGCCGGCAGCGATCAGCACCGACGGGTTCGACGTGTTGGTGCACGAGGTGATGGCGGCAATCGCCACATCGCCATGGCCGAGATCGTAATCCGTGCCTTCGACCGCATAGCGGTTCGAAAGCTGGCCGGGCTTCTTGTAGTCGTTGTCCATCGAGGTCGCGAAACCGGAGGCGATGTCTTCCAGCGAGATGCGGCCTTCCGGACGCTTCGGGCCGGCCATCGACGGCACGACGTCGCCGAGGTCGAGTTCCAGCGTGTCGGTGAAGACGAGGTCGGAGCCGTCGCCCTCGCGCCACATGCCCTGTGCCTTGGAGTAGGCTTCGACGAGCGCGATGCGGTCCTTGGCGCGGCCGGACATGTTGAGGTAGTTGATGGTTTCGCCGTCAACCGGGAAGAAGCCGCAGGTGGCGCCGTATTCCGGGCCCATGTTGCCGATGGTCGCACGGTCGGCGAGCGGCATGTTGTCGAGGCCGGGGCCGAAGAATTCGACGAACTTGGAAACGACGCCCTTCTTGCGCAGCATCTGCACGACGGTCAGAACCAGGTCGGTCGCGGTCACGCCTTCCTTGAGCTTGCCGGTCAGCTTGAAGCCGATGACTTCAGGCAGCAGCATGGAAACCGGCTGGCCGAGCATGGCGGCTTCGGCTTCGATACCGCCGACGCCCCAGCCGAGTACGCCGAGACCGTTGATCATCGTCGTGTGGCTGTCGGTACCGACGCAGGTGTCCGGATAGGCGATCGTCTCGCCACCCTCTTCCTTGGTCCAGACGGTCTGGCCGAGATATTCGAGGTTGACCTGGTGACAGATGCCGGTGCCCGGGGGAACGACGCGGAAGTTCTTGAATGCCTGCTGGCCCCACTTCAGGAAGCGGTAGCGCTCGCCGTTGCGCTGGTATTCCAGTTCGACGTTGCGGGCAAAGGCCTTGGCGCTGCCGAACTCGTCGACGATGACCGAGTGGTCGATGACGAGGTCCACAGGAACCAGGGGGTTGATCTTTTCCGGATCACCGCCGAGCGAAACCATGGCATCGCGCATCGCGGCGAGGTCGACGACAGCGGGAACGCCGGTGAAGTCCTGCATCAGCACGCGGGCCGGGCGGTAGGCGATTTCGTTTTCGACGGCGCCCTTGTTCACCAGCCATTCGGCAACGGCAAGGATGTGTTCCTTGGTCACCGACTGGCCGTCTTCAAAGCGCAGCAGGTTCTCGAGCAGAACCTTCATGGAGAAGGGCAGCTTCGAAACGCCGGCGAGGCCATTGGCTTCAGCCTTCGGCAGGCTGAAATATACATAATCCTTGCCACCCACGGAGAGCGTAGAGCGACAATTGAAGCTGTCGAGTGATTTGGACACGAGAGACCCCGTTCATCTGAATAGCCAACATAGTCGTGCGAACGCCCATGCACTTCATGCACATCAGGATGCGGGTACGGCCATTTCCGCTGTCCGCACGTGAAATTCTCTGTTCGAAATTTCATGTTCGGCGCAAGTATGGAATTCACGCCGACCGCTGGCGTGGTTGCACGTCTTATAGATAATTTCTAAGAAGGGTTCCAGACCATCGAAGGACCAATAGGGACATTTTTTTGCAGTGCGATGAAAAATGTCGCAAGGAAGCGAACCGGATGCGCCTGACGGCCGACAACCTCGCCGCGCGGCGTGGCGAAGATTTGATATTTGTTAATGTTTCCTTTCAGTTAGAGGCCGGAGAAGCGCTCGTCCTGACGGGCGCCAACGGCTCGGGAAAGTCCACGTTGCTGCGGGTTCTGGCCGGTTTGCTGCGCCCGGAGCGCGGTCGCGTCACCATCTCGGGAAACGACGGAGAGAGCGACCGACGCCCGGCCGAGGTGAGCCACTATCTCGGTCACCGCAACGCCATGAAACAGGAACTCACGGTCGCCGAAAACCTCGCCTTCTGGCAGGCGTTCCTGGGCAACAGTGATTCGGAAAAAGGCCGCCCGATCGAGGCAGCGGCCGAGGCGGTCGGACTGGCCGACATCACCCACCTGCCCTATGGCTATCTCTCGGCAGGCCAGCAGCGCCGCTTCGCCATGGCGAAACTGCTCGTTGCCTACCGCCCGATCTGGCTGCTCGACGAACCGACCGCCGCCCTCGACGCGAGCGCCGATCAGATGTTTTCCACGCTCGTCAAGGATCACCTCGGACGCGGCGGCATCGTGATTGCCGCGACCCATCAACCGCTCGGACTGGAAACGGCCAGGCAAATGCGCATGACCGGGTTTGCCGGCGTGGCCGAGGAGATCTGGGGATGATCGCACTTCTCTTGCGCGACCTTAAGCTTTCCGTGCGGGCCGGCGGCGGCGCGCTGGTCGGCGTGCTGTTCTTTATGGCAGTCGTTGCCGTCGTCCCGTTCGGTGTCGGCCCGGATCTCAATCTGCTTGCGCGAATCGGTCCGGCGATCGTCTGGATCGGCGCGCTGCTCGCCGTATTGCTTGGCCTCGACCGACTGTTTCAGGCCGAGCGCGACGATGGGTCGCTGGACCTGCTGCTGATGCACGAGAACCCGCTCGTGCTGACGGTATTCGTGAAATGCATCGCCCACTGGCTGGCGACCTGCCTGCCGCTGGTGATCGCCTCGCCCCTGCTCGGGCTGTTCATGAACATGAGCGAAGTCGCCATCGGCGCGGTGATGCTGACGCTGCTCGTCGGTTCGCCGGCATTGACCTTCATCGGCGCCGCCGGGGCTGCGGTCGCGGTCGCCCTGCCGCGTGGCGGCCTGCTGGTCTCGATCCTGGTGCTGCCGCTCGCGCTTCCGGTTCTGATCTTCGGCGTCAGCGCCTCCTATGCGGCAGTGCAGGATCCGGCGCCGTTCCTGCCGCCCTTCCTGATACTGATTGCGATTACCCTGTTTTTTGCCGTCATCGGGCCGCTTGCAGCCGCTCTCGCGCTTCGTCACGCGTCCGATTGACCAAGATCAATTGCAGCAAGCCTCGTATGGGGTTAAAGATTTTCGTATGAGCGACAACAGCCTTGCCATCTCAAAACTGAGTGATCTCGCCAATCCGACACGGTTCCTGGCACTCACCCAGCGCCTTCTTCCCTGGATGATCGGCCTGACGGCGGTCGCCTTCGCCATCGGGCTCTATCTGAGCTTCACGACCGAGGGGGACTACCAGCAAGGCGAGACGGTTCGCATCATGTATGTGCACGTCCCGGCTGCGTGGCTGGCGATGATGTGTTATTCGGTGATGGCGGCGTCCTCCATCGGCACACTGGTCTGGCGGCACCCCTTGGCAGACGTCTCCGCCCGTTGCGCGGCACCGATCGGCGCCGCATTCACGCTCATCGCGCTGATCACCGGCTCGCTGTGGGGAAAGCCGATGTGGGGCACCTGGTGGGTCTGGGATGGCCGACTGACGTCGGTTTTCGTGCTCTTCCTGATGTATCTCGGGCTGATCGCGCTCAACCGCGCCATGGATGACCCGTCGAAGGCTGCCCGCGTCGCGGCGGTGCTGATCCTCCTCGGCTTCATCAACATTCCGATCATCAAGTTCTCGGTCGAGTGGTGGAATACCCTGCATCAGCCGGCAAGCGTCATCCGCATGGATGGCCCGGCGATCGACCAGGAGTTCCTGCGTCCGCTCCTCGTCATGGCCTTCGCCTTCTCGATGCTGTTCTTCACGCTGCATCTCGCGGCGATGCGCAACGAAATCTGGCGCCGTCGGATAAGCGCCCAGCGCCGGCTGGCCGCCCGCATGGCCGGGCAGGAGGCATAACACCGATGACCCACGCCTTTTACGTCTCGCTCGCCTATGGGATTACCGCCGTGATCGTTGCCGCCCTCATCGGCTGGACCTGGCTCGACGGCCGGTCACGCAAGAAGGAGATGGCGATGCTCGAAGCAGCCGGCATCCGCCGGCGGTCGGCAATGACCCGGCCGGAGACCAGGCAATGAGCACCGAAACCGACAACGGTTCCTCCGGCCGCCCGCGCGGCCGCTATCTCCTCGCGTTCCTGCCGCTGGCCATCTTTGCCGGCCTTGCCGTGGCGTTCTGGAGCCAGCTGAATTCCGGCCGCGACATTTCGGAGATTCCCTCGGCGTTGATCGGCACCAAGGCGCCGTCACTCAACCTGCCGCCTCTCGAAGGCGCGTCCCTGCCGGCGCTCACAGACGATGCCATCAAGGGCAAGCTCGCGCTGGTGAACGTCTTTGCCTCCTGGTGCGTGCCCTGCCGCCAGGAGCATCCCTTGCTGAAGGAACTAGCGAAGGACGAGCGCATCACCGTCGTCGGCATCAACTACAAGGACAAAAACGAGAACTCGCTGCGCTTTCTCGGCGAACTCGGCAACCCCTATACCGCGATCGGCGTCGACCCGAACGGCAAGGCGGCGATCGACTGGGGCGTCTACGGCATTCCGGAATCATACCTGGTCGGCCCCGACGGCACCATCCTCTACAAGAAGACCGGGCCGTTCGATGAAGCCAGCGTCAGGCAGGGCCTGCTGCCGGCAATCGAAAAGGCGCTCGCGGCCAATTGACCGCGAGTTCGTGAGCGGGAGGGACCTCCCTAGAGCGCCCCTTGCCAGGCCTTCACCGCATCCAGCGGCCAGACCAGCATCAGAACGTTGAGCGTCAGGTTGTCGCGGATCACCCACCCGGTGAACAGCTCGAAGAAGATCGCGATCGCAACCGTCAGGCCGACCGGCAGGCGCGCGGCCAGCATGAAGCCGAAGGCCATGAACAGCGTATCCATCACCGAATTCAGGATACTGTCGCCGACATAATCGTAGGCAATCGTCGCCGCGCGATAGCGGTCGATGATCATCGGCGTGTTTTCTGCCACTTCCCAGCCCGCTTCGAGCAGGATCGCCACGAAAAGACGCGCCGCGATCGACTTGTCGCGCATGAAGAGATAGGTCAGCCCGTAGAAAACGAAGCCATGGATGATATGTGACGGCGTGTACCAGTCAGACAGGTGCTGGGAGTTGCCGCTGCCATTGACGACGTTTTCCCAGAGTTTGACGTAGCCGCATTCGCAGATCCACACACGCCCCATCGCGTGCTCGATCAGCGCCTGGGCGATGATGACGACAAGACCGGCTGCAAGCCAGTAGCGGGTATGGCGAGCGACGCGCTCCCCCTGCGTATCTGCAATCGTCATTTGTCACCTTCCGGAGTAGCAACCTCGACCGTGTGGCGCATGATCAGCGGCATCTGGGCAAGCGTGAAGATAATGGTGATCGGCATGGTGCCCCAGACCTTGAAGTTGACCCATGCGGCATCGGAGAAATTCCGCCAGACGACTTCGTTGAGTACCGCGAGGAACAGGAAGAAGAACCCCCAGCGCAGCGTCAGCTTGCGCCAGCCCTCATCGTCGAGCTGGAAAGCCGCATTGAAAACGTAACCGAGGAGCGAGCGGCCGAACAGCAACCCGCCGAGCAGGACGACGCCGAACAGCGTGTTGACGATGGTCGGCTTCATCTTGATGAAGGTCTCGTCCTGCAGCCAGATCGACAGCGAACCGAAGACCAGTACGACGATGCCCGAGACGAAGGGCATCATCGGCAGGTGGTGAAACACGATCTTGGAGATCACCAGCGAGAGCACGGTGGCGACCATGAACAGCGCGGTGGCAATCAGCAGAGGACCGCCGATGGCCCCCAGTGCCGGAAATGTCTTGGCCAGCCATTCGCCCCGGAGGTTGCCGAAGAAGAAGATCAGCAGCGGTCCGAGTTCAAGGGCGAGTTTCAGCAACGGCTGCTCGCGCTCGGCCTTAGTCGCGGTATTTTCGTTATCGGTTACTGACATCAGGTCCTTGATCCATTGTTGGCCCGCTGGGAACCAGCGTGGCGACAAAATCGTGGCATCAATGCGATAGGCCGGCAATGGCCCCGGCGAAATCCTCCGCTTCGAAAGGCTCGAGATCATCGATGCCTTCGCCGACGCCGATGAAATAGACCGGCAGCTTGTGCTTGGCGGCGATCGCCACCAGGATGCCGCCGCGCGCCGTGCCGTCGAGCTTGGTCATGATCAGGCCGTTGACGCCGGCAACATTGCGGAAGATCTCCACCTGCTGCATGGCATTCTGGCCGGTCGTCGCATCGAGCGTCTGCAGCACGGTATGCGGCGCATCGGGATCGAGCTTGCCCAGAACGCGGACGATCTTTTCCAGCTCCGCCATCAGTTCGGTCTTGTTCTGCAACCGCCCGGCGGTGTCGATGATGAGGATATCGCTCTTGTTTTCCTGCGCCTGCTTGAAGGCTTCGTAGGCAAGGCCGGCCGCATCGGCGCCGAGCTTGGTGCCAAGGAACTCGGACCCGGTGCGATCGGCCCAGATCTTCAGCTGCTCGATCGCGGCAGCGCGGAAGGTATCGCCGGCGGCCAGCATGACCTTCAATCCAGCGCCCGAAAGCTTCGCGGCCAGCTTGCCGATCGTCGTGGTCTTGCCGGTACCGTTGACCCCGACGACGAGGATGACATGCGGCTTGTGGCTGAGATCGAGCTCCAGCGGCTTCGCCACCGGCTTCAGCACCTTGGTGATCTCGCCGGCCATGATGCGGGCGACGTCCTCGCCGGTAACATCCTTGCCGTAACGCTCGGCGGCAAGCGTATCGGTGACGCGCATCGCGGTCTCGACCCCGAGGTCGGCCTGGATCAGCAGGTCCTCGAGATCCTGCAGCGTCGAATCGTCGAGCTTGCGCTTGGTGAACAGCGCCGAAATCTGGCCGGTGAGCTGCGACGAGGTGCGCGCCAAACCGGCTTTCAGGCGCTGGAACCAGCTGAGTTTCGGCTTCGCCGCTGCCTCGGCCTCCTGCTTCGGGAACGCATCGGCAGTCGCAAACCCCTTGGGCAGGGCCGGTGCGGTGGCGGCTTCCGCTTCGGCGTCGAGTGCGGCGGGGCTCTCGAGCTCTTCCGCCTGCGCCGCTTCCTCGAGCATTTTCGGTTCTTCCGGCGCCACGGCTTCGGGAGCACCCTCCTCGCTCTCGGCAAGGCCAGTCTCGACGGCTATCTCGGCATCGGCCTCCTCCGCGGCGCGATCCGCGATATCGTCGACCGGCCCCCCGGCGGTGTCGATTTCGACCGCAAGCACGGGATCAGTCGCAATCGGCAAGCCGTCTTCGCTCGCCGACAGGATAGGCGCCGCCTCTTCGACCCGCTCGCCGGCATCCGCTTCGGGTGCAGGGGCGATCGCGGGCGTATCGTCAACGACCTTCGGGGCCTGCTCTTCCGCCGGCTTGCTGAAGGTGAAGACTTTCTTGATGAAACCGAGCGCCATGAGAATTCCGTATGAGTTTCCAGTTCAGGCCGCTGTCGCGGCCATCAATTGCATGTCGAGATGCCTGCCATTGTGGCCGGTGATGCGCACCGGCACAAGCATGCGCGCAGAGAGTTCCGGCGCGGCAACCAGCGTGAAGTTTTCCGTGTGCGCCATGCCGCCGTTTTCCACGAGGATGACCTGCTCGGTGCCGACCATGGCGTCGAGATGGGCGCGGTGGAGCCGCTCGCCGGTTTCGCGCAGGCGCGCCGCCCGTTCCTTGACCAGTCGCCGGTCGAGCTGCGGCATGCGCGCCGCCGGCGTGCCGGGACGGGGAGAATAGGGAAAGACATGCAACTGGGCGATGCCGCATTCCTCGGCAAGCCGCCCGGCATTTTCGAACATCTCTTCGGTCTCGGTCGGAAACCCGGCGATCATGTCGGCGCCGAAAGCGATGGCCGGCCGCAGGCGCCGCACGTCGTTGCAGAAGCCAAGCGCATCCGCGCTCGAATGGCGGCGCTTCATGCGCTTCAGGATCATGTCGTCGCCATGCTGCAGCGACAGGTGCAGATGCGGCATGAAGCGCGGTTCGTCGGCAATCAGGTCCATCAGGTGACGGTCGGCCTCGATGCTGTCGATCGAGGAAAGCCGCAGCCGGCGGATCTCCGGCACCTGCTTGAGCAGCGTCTTGGCAAGAAGGCCAAGCGTCGGCTCGCCCGGCAGATCGGCGCCATAGCTGGTGGCATCGACCCCGGTCAGCACGATCTCGCTGTAACCGCCCTCGACGAGACGGCGGGCCTGGTCGACGACCGCGCCCATCGGCACGGAGCGCGAATTGCCGCGGCCATAAGGGATGATGCAGAAGGTGCAGCGATGGTCGCAGCCGTTCTGTACCTGGATGAAGGCGCGCACATGCCCGTCGATATGCCGGACCATCTGCGGCGCCGTCTCGGTGACGCTCATGATGTCGTTGACGCGAAGCTTCTCCTCGGCCGAGACGCCGAAATCGGGGAGCCCGCGATAGGACGCGCTCTTAAGCTTCTCTTCGTTGCCGAGAACGGCATCGACCTCCGCCATCTCGGCGAAGACCTGCTTTTCCGTCTGCGCCGCGCAGCCGGTGACGATGATGCGCGCATGCGGATTCTGGCGCCTTGCCCGGCGGATCGCCTGGCGCGCCTGACGCACCGCCTCGCCGGTGACAGCGCAGGTGTTCACCAGGATCGCGTTGTTGAGCCCGGCTTTCTCCGCTTCGGCCCGCATCACTTCTGATTCATAGGTGTTGAGACGGCAGCCGAAGGTGATGACCTCGACGCCGCTCACTGCGACAGCACTCCCGCTTCTTCGTCACGCTCCCATGTACCCGTTACCGGATCGAGCGTTCCCGACCATTCCCATTCGGCCGGACCGCTCATGACCACGTGATCGTCGCGCTCGCGCCATTCGATGACGAGCGGCTGGCGGCTCGGGCTGGAGGCGACGTCGATCGTCACCTTGCGCCCCGTCCTGCCGGTGCGGGCGGCGGAAACGGCAGCAGCGCAGGCGGCGGAACCGCAGGCGAGCGTCAGCCCGGCGCCGCGCTCCCAGGTACGGGTGCGCAGACTGTCACCCGATGTTACCTGGGCGAGCGTTATATTGGCCTTTTCCGGGAAGATCGGATGGTTTTCGAGAAGCGGCCCGAAGCGTTCGAGATCGAAACTCATCGGATCCTGATCGACCCAGAAGATCGCATGGGGATTTCCCATCGAGGCGACCGAAGGCGAATGCAGCACCGGATTGTCGATCGGACCGATCTGCAGTTCGATGCGGCTGGTGTCGGCGAATTCTTCCGAAAGCGGGATCCTGTCCCACTGGAACACCGGTTTGCCCATGTCGACCGAGATCATCCCGTCCTCGTGCTCGACCGCATTGAGGATGCCGGCAACCGTCTGGAAGGTGAACGTCTTCTTGCCGGTTTCGGCGGCAAGCGCCTGCACGACGCAGCGGGTGCCATTGCCGCAGGCCTGCGCCTTGGAGCCGTCGGAATTGAGGATGTCGATCCAGGCGTCGGTGCCGTCGGCCTTCGGGTCGTGGACCGCCATGATCTGGTCGAACGCGGTGGCCGGATCGGAGTTGAGGGCGATCGCGGCGGCCGGCGTCACCATGTCCGTGCGGCCGCGCATGTCGACGACAAGGATCTTGTTTCCGAGCCCGTTCATGCGGGCGAATTCGACTGTGGCGGCCATGCGGGATCTGTCCAAAGCGGGGCGCCATTGCGCCGACGTTCCTGTATTTCCGCTGTATATGGCGGAAATGCCGCGAAATTACCAGAGGTCGCGGACTGGCGCAGCGAATGACAAAGGTTCGTCACGATTGACAGCTGCCTCGCGAAGCAACAACACTCTCCAGTTGTATTCTCATTTTCTCCTTCCGTCCTCGCGGAGCCCCCATGATCGAATACGACAGCTTCATCTACCTCGACGTCTACAAGACGGGCAGCAGCTATGTTTACGGGCTTCTGCGCAGGCTCCACGCCGGCAGACCGCAGCGCATCGACCGGCACGCCCCCTTGACCAAGGGCCGGCCGTTCTTTTGGAAGAGGGGAAAGCTGGCATTTGCAACCGTCCGCAACCCCTGGGACTGGTACGTAAGCATGTGGACCTACAGCATGCAGCAGCCGAACGTGCTGTTCTTTCGCAACGCCCGATCCGTTCTCGGTGCGGAGGGAGCAAGAGAGCTCTTCGATCCCGACAACCCCAGGCCCTCCTTCGACCGGTGGCTGCGCTCGATCAATGATCCTGAAACACTCGGGAAAATCATGGCCGGGCATCCCTATACCCGCTCCACGGTCAGTGCTTTCCTCGGGTTTTACTCCTATCGCTTCATGCGCGTGACCACCCCGCATCCGGACCTCTTTCTCAGGCGGTGGTACATTCGCGACATGGGCGATGCGATCGCCTGGCAGAAGCGTTCGGCGATCTACGATACCGTGCTGAAATGTGAAGGGCTGTCCACGAGCTTTGCCGACTTTGCCCTCGAAAACCGGGAGCGTTGCGGATTCCGCCCCGATACGGAACGAATTCTGGCGCGCCTTGCACCCGCCCCGCGAAATACGTCGAACCGTGCCCTGACTCACTATCGCGACTATTACAGCGACGAACTGCGCCAGCTGGTCGCGCGGCGCGACCAGCTGGTCATCGATCTCTTCGACTATCAATTCTGACTGAATCGCCGCGGATTGCCGCCTTTGCTTGACTTTTGTCCGGCTTTCCTGTTTATCCCGCCAATCTGCTGACAAGTTGCACGACTTGGAGCCGCCGACCGGGACCCGAAAAGGTGTAAAGCGATCCCGGAGGTCAACACCCGACAGCGCGATGCGCCCTCGGGTGCTTTTTGGCTATGCGTCTTGCAATTTGCGGCCGGTGAACCGACGTTTCCGGAAATGCCCCGAAACGCGAAAAGGAAGAGCTGATGTTTGAAAACCTCCAGGACCGTCTTGGCTCCATTCTGAATGGACTGACCGGCCGTGGTGCGCTGTCGGAAGCCGATGTTTCCGCCGCCCTGCGGGAGGTACGCCGCGCGCTTCTCGAAGCCGACGTGGCGCTCGATGTCGTGCGCTCGTTCACCGACAAGGTTCGCGAAAAGGCCGTCGGCGCCGAAATCCTGAAGTCGATCAAGCCGGGCCAGATGGTCGTCAAGATCGTCCATGACGAGCTCGTAGAGATGCTCGGCTCGGAAGGCGTCGCCATCGATCTCAATGCCCCGGCCCCGGTCGTCATCATGATGGTCGGCCTCCAGGGCTCGGGCAAGACCACAACGACCGGCAAGATCGCCAACCGGCTGACGACGCGCGACCGCAAGAAGGTTCTGATGGCGTCGCTCGACACCCGGCGCCCGGCCGCGCAGGAACAGCTGCGCCAGCTCGGTGTCCAGACCGGCATCGACACCCTGCCTGTCATCGCCGGCCAGTCGCCGACCGATATCGCCGCCCGCGCCGTGCAGGCCGCCAAGCTCGGTGGCCATGACGTCGTCATCCTCGATACCGCCGGCCGTACCCATATCGACGAACCGCTGATGATCGAGATGGCGGAGATCAAGCGGAAGTCCAATCCGCATGAGATCCTGCTCGTCGCCGATGCGCTGACCGGTCAGGACGCCGTCAATCTCGCCCGCAATTTCGATGAGCGCGTTGGCATCACCGGCCTCGTGCTGACCCGCATGGACGGCGACGGCCGCGGCGGTGCGGCGCTTTCGATGCGCGCCGTGACCGGCAAGCCGATCAAGCTGATCGGCGTCGGCGAAAAGATGAGTGAGCTGGATGAATTCCATCCGCGGCGCATCGCCGACCGTATCCTCGGCATGGGCGACATCGTCAGCCTCGTCGAGAAGGCAGCCGAAAACATCGACGCCGAGAAGGCGGCCGCCATGGCCGCCAAGATGGCCAAGGGCAAGTTCGACCTCAATGACCTCGCCGACCAGCTGGGCCAGATGCAGAAGATGGGCGGCATGGGCGGCATCATGGGCCTGATGCCCGGCATGTCCGGCATGAAGGACAAGATGGCCGCCGCCGGCCTCGACGACAGCCTGTTCAAGCGCCAGCTCGCCATCATCTCCTCGATGACCAAGGCCGAGCGCGCCAATCCCGACATTCTCAAGCATTCGCGCAAGAAGCGCATTGCCAGCGGCTCCGGCACGGACGCCGCCGAAATCAACAAGCTGCTGAAGATGCACCGCCAGATGGCCGACATGATGAAAGCCATGGGCGGCAAGGGCAAGGGCGGCATGATGAAGCAGATGATGGGGGGCCTTGCCGGCAAGATGGGCCTTGGCGGCATGGGTGGAATGGGCGGCATGCCGGATCTCTCCAAGCTCGACCCGAAGCAGCTCGAAGCGCTTGCGAAGCAGGCGGAAGCCGCGGGCATCAAGCCGCCTGCCGGCCTTTCCGGCCTTGGCGGCGGTGGCCTGCCCGGCCTCGGCGGCGGCAAGCTTCCGGGTCTTGGTGGCGGCTTCCCGGGCCTTCCCGGCCTGCCCAAGAAAAAGTGAGGGGGACCGCATAGGATGATTGATCCTGAAGTAAAGAACATGCTCTCGGGCTATCGGCAGTCGATCGACAACATCGACGCCGCGCTCGTTCACATTCTGGCCGAACGTTTCCGCTGCACCAAGGCAGTCGGCGTGCTGAAGGCCAAGTACGATTTGCCGCCGGCCGACCCGGCGCGCGAAGAATACCAGATCGAACGCCTGCGCCGCCTGGCCAAGGACGCCAATCTGGATCCGGATTTTGCCGAGAAGTTCCTGAACTTCATCATCAAGGAAGTGATCCGGCATCATGAAGCAATCGCCGCCGAACATGGCGGCTCCAACCAGCATTCCGCTTGAAAGAAGCGGTTCCAGAAAAGCCTAAGGAGTTAATGACATGGCACTGAAAATCCGTCTCGCCCGTGGTGGTTCCAAGAAGCGCCCGTACTACCAGATCGTTGTTGCCGACGCCCGCTCGCCGCGCGATGGCCGCTTCCTCGAAAAGCTCGGTTCCTGGAACCCGATGCTTGCCAAGGACCACGCTGACCGCGTGAGCCTCGACGCCGACCGCATCAAGCACTGGCTCGACAACGGCGCCCAGCCGACCGACCGCGTCCTGCGCTTCCTCAACGAAGCCGGCCTTGCCAAGCGCGACGTCCGCAACAACCCGGACAAGGGCAAGCCGGGCAAGAAGGCCCTGGAGCGCATCGCCGAGAAGAAGCAGAAGGCTGAAGACGCAGCCGCTGCTGCTGCCGGCGAATAATCGCCTGCCGCAAGGCGCAAGCTTTCGGGCGGCATGGCAGCATGCCGCCCGTTTTCGTTTCCAATTCGGCTCGTATCATCATAAAAAGGAGATGCGAGTTTCAATGACCAGCGACGCAAACCATGAGCAAGCTTGAAAACCCCGTATTGATGGCCACCATCGGCGCCGCCCAAGGGCTGAAGGGCGAGGTGCGCGTCAAGACCTATACCGCGGACCCGCTGACATTCGGCGACTACGGCAACCTTCACAGCCTCGACGGACGGGTTTTCGAGGTGCTCGAGTTGCGCGAGGCCAAGAATGTGGTGATCGTGCGGTTCCGCGGCGTCAACGACCGCAATGCCGCCGAAGCCCTCAACGGGCTCGAGCTCTATATCGAGCGCGACAACCTGCCGGACGAGGAGCTGGATGACGACGAGTTCTTCTATGCCGATCTCGAGGGCCTGCAGGCGATCGACGACTACGGCAACAGCTACGGCACCGTCACCGCGATATACGATTTCGGCGCAGGCGACGTGCTGGAACTGAAAGGCGAGGGCCGTCGCCCCGTGCTGATCCCGTTCAACGAAGCCGCAGTCATGGACATCGACCTCGAGGGCGGCAAGCTGCTCATCGATCCGCTGGCCGCCGGTCTGGTGGACAATCCCGACGACCTGCCGCACCGCAAGCAGAAGCCGTCGGCATCGGACGGACAATGAGCGCCGCCGCATGACCTTTCGGGCAACGATACTGACACTCTATCCGGAGATGTTTCCGGGCCATCTCGGCCATTCGCTCGCCGGCCGTGCGATGGAGCGCGGACAGTGGTCGCTCGACACGCTGCAGATCCGCGACTTCGCCACCGACAAGCATCGCAGCGTCGATGACACGCCGGCCGGCGGCGGCGCCGGCATGGTGCTGAAGCCGGACGTGCTGGCACGCGCTATCGACCACGCATCGTCCGACGACAATCGTCCCCGGCTGCTGATGAGCCCGCGCGGCCGCCCGCTGACGCAGGAACGGGTGCGCCAGCTCGCTGACGGCGACGGCGTCATCATCGTCTGTGGCCGCTTCGAGGGTGTCGACCAGCGGGTGATCGACGCCCGCGGCCTCGAGGAAGTCTCGATCGGCGACTACATTCTCTCCGGCGGAGAACCCGCCGCGCTCACCCTGCTTGACGCCGTGGTCCGCATCCTGCCGGGCGTGATGGGCAACACTCTTTCCGGAGTGCACGAGAGCTTCGAGGGCGGGCTGCTGGAGCACCCGCAATATACGCGCCCGCAGGTCTGGGAAGGCTTGGAAATTCCCGCGATCCTGACCTCCGGGAACCATGCGGCGATTGCAAAATGGCAGCGCGAGCAGGCGCTGCGGCTGACAGAGGAGCGCCGTCCCGACCTCCTCGCCACCACAAATCAGGACGTCAGGAAGTAATAAGCCGTCAGTGCCAGCCCGACAGCGACCACCGCCGCCCGCATCAGCGCCTGCGGTACGCGTCTTGCCGCCCAGACACCGGCATACCCGCCGATCGCCACGGCCGGAATCATGACCGCCGCTTCCGGCCAGGAGACGACGCCACCGGCGGCGAAGACGACGATCGCCACGGCGGCGATGACGATCGCCAGCAGGTTCTTCAGCGCATTGAGGTGGTGATAGCTGCCGCCGGTCGTCATGCCGAGCACGGCGAGCATCATGATGCCCATGCCAGCGCCGAAGAAACCGCCGTAGATCGAGGTGAAGAACTGGCTGATGATGCAGGGCGGATTGTTGGGCGAACGCTCCGCACTCGCCTTCGGCTTGAGCCAGGGACCGGCGGCGAAGATCACCGTTGCCG
>JAEWPB010000179.1 GCA_023399465.1 Pseudomonadota bacterium | reverse complement strand
GCGCACCCATCGTCTCAGGCGTCATGTCGACAACCGAACGGCCGGGAATGTTGTAGATGATGATCGGCAGCTTGACGCTTTCCGCGATCGTCGAGAAATGGGCGAACAGCCCCTTCTGCGTCGGCTTGTTGTAGTAGGGCGTAACCACGAGGATTGCAGCCGCGCCAACCTCTTCGGCGTGCTGGGCCAGTTCCACCGCCTCGACCGTGTTGTTGGATCCGGCGCCGGCAATGACCGGTACTCGCCCGGCGGCCGCCTCGATGCACAGTTCGACGACCCGTTTGTGTTCTGCGTGAGAGAGTGTCGGCGACTCGCCGGTGGTTCCGACCGGGACGAGGCCGTTGCTGCCTTCGGCGATCACCCAGTTCACATGTGCTGTAAAAGTGTCCTCGTCGACGGCGCCGGTCTCGCTGAACGGCGTCACGAGTGCGGGAATAGATCCCTTGAACATGCAAAACTCCTCAAGGCCGAACACTCACTCTTCGGCCGCATTCCACGGTTAAAAATATGCTGCACCATAAAGCGGCGCTTGAGCTGCGACAAGCGCATAGACAAGCGTTTTGGGCGAGAATGCATTTGTACTAATTTGATGGAATTTGGTAAGGTTTCGTTAATGTACCTGCCGGCAAATGGGGACTGACATAAATTTGCTGCGAGTTTTCCGGATGAACAAGGCCGCACTGATCTTGTCCACCTTCGGCATGTCGATTGCCGCCTGGGGGGCGCTGGCTTCGCCCATGTCCGACGCTGACGTGCCTATCCCCAGGAAAAGGCCGCAGACCGATCTTCCCGTGGCCGCCCCCACCTATGAAGTGACCGGCGCCATTACCCGCGTTTCCAACCCGGTGGCTGAAAGCAGCGAACTGAAGGCCGGCCTTGACGCCTTGTCGGACAAGAATGCCCCCAAAGCACTCGCCATTCGCAACGGCATGGCGCCGTCGAGCCTCGACCGCCATATCCTGACCTGGGCGCTTGCCGTTTCCGGACAGCCGGGAATTCCCTCCGGCGAGATCGCCGCCGCCCAGCGCGAACTCCAGGGCTGGCCCGGCCTGCAGGCGCTGCGCGGCCATTCCGAACGCGCCCTTCTGCGCGAAAATCCGCCCGCGGCCGACGTGCTCGCTGCCTTCGGCGCGACGACGCCGGAAACCCTGGAAGGGACGATCGTGCTTGCGCGTGCCCAGGTGGCGAGCGGCAATTCCACGGCGGCCAGCAGAACGCTGCGGCAGCTGTGGCTTAAATCCGTGCTCGACAAGGACGGCGAAGACCGGATCCTCAAGGAGTTTCCGGGCCTGCTTGCGACCGCCGACCACAAGGCCCGCATGGATTTCCTGCTCTATCGCGGGCACGCCGCGCAGGCCAAACGCTTCAGCGAACTCGGCAAGGCGCAGTCGCTCTATGCCGCCTGGAACGCCCAGATCAACAAGGCGCCGAACACCGCCAGCCTCATCGCCGCGGTGGATCGCAAATGGGCAACCGATCCCGCCTACCTCTATATCCAGATCGAACAGCAACGCCGCCAGGACAATTATGACGAAGCGGTGAGGCTGCTGTCGCGCATGCCCTCCGACAAGGCGAAGCTGGTCAATCCCGGCAGCTGGTGGAAGGAACAGCGAATTATCAGCCGCGGCCTCGTCGACCGGGGCAACTACAAGGCCGCCTACCGCATCGCCGCCAACCACGTTGCCACCAGCCCGACCGATCTTGTCGACGCGGAGTTTCATGCCGGCTGGTACGCATTGCGGGGCTTGCAGGATCCTGCAACCGCTGCGCGACATTTTCGCAAGATCCTCGAGGTTTCCAGCCGCCCGATTACGGTGTCGCGCGGCTGGTACTGGCTGGGTCGTGCCGCCGAGGCAGGCGGCCCCGGCAAGGCCAGCGAGTACTATGCCAAGGCTGCGGCGCATGGCAGCACCTTCTACGGCCAGCTCGCCGCCGCCAAGCTCAATCGGAAAAGCCTGAATGTCGCCTATCCGAAGCCGAGCGCAGCCGACCGCCAGCGCTTCGAACAGCGCGAAGCAGTCCGCGCCATCGCCCGGCTGGAGACGGCCGGTCACGGCTGGCGGGCCGACAGCCTTTACCGGGCCCTGGCAGAGCAGCTCGATAGCCCCGGCGAACTCGCGATCCTTTCGGCGCGCGCCGAAAAGACCCGCGGACACCAATTGTCGCTGCAGATCGGCAAGATCGCCTACGGACGCGGCATCGACGTCGCAGCGCTCGCCTTCCCGATTGGGGTCATACCCGCCACCGCCAACATTACCGGTTCCGGCAAGGCTCTTGCCTATGCAATCGCCCGCCAGGAAAGCGCCTTCGATCCCGCCGCCATCTCCGGCGCCAATGCACGCGGCCTCCTGCAGTTGCTGCCCGGAACCGCCAAGGGTGTCGCCAGCCGCTACGGTCTCGCCTATTCGCAGGAAAAGCTCACCCAGGACGCCGGCTACAACGCCACGCTCGGCGCCCACTATCTCGGCGAACAGATCGACAGCTTCAACGGCTCCTACGTCCTGACCTTCATTGCCTACAATGCCGGCCCGCGCAAAGTCCCGGAATGGATCGCCCGCTACGGCGATCCACGCGGCCTGCCGATCGACGAGGTCGTCGACTGGATCGAACGCATCCCCTTCCCCGAGACCCGCGGCTATGTGCAGCGCGTGATGGAGAACTACCAGGTCTACAAGAGCCGTCTTGGCCAGACCGCCAGCATCGAGCAGGATCTGCGCTTCGGCCGGTGACATGGTGCGTACTGCCGGGCATGATGCTGCAGCATCAGTTGCGGGGGACATTGTGGTGGCGGATTTCAATAGTGGCTTTGTTGCGAGGACCTACGTGGCCGCCGACGGATTGCGGCTTCATGCCCGCGATTATGGCGGCGACGATCCTCGCACCCGCGATCGCCTGCCGGTATTCTGCCTGCCGGGGCTGACCCGCAATTCCCGCGACTTCCATCAACTGGCCCTTCTGCTTGCTGGGGATCCCGATGAACCGCGCCGCATCCTCACCCTCGACTATCGCGGACGCGGCCAGTCGCAGTGGGACGAAACCGGGCAGAGCTACACGCTTCTCGCCGAAGCCCAGGACGTGCTCGCGGCTGCGTCGCATTTCGGGATTGAACGTGCGATCTTCATCGGCACCTCGCGCGGCGGGCTGACGCTGCACCTCCTCGCCCAGCTGCAGCCCTCCCTTCTCGCTGCTGTCATCCTCAACGATATCGGCCCCGTCATCGAGCCCGAAGGCCTGCGGCAGATAAGGGCATATCTTTCCCTCGATCGCCGCCCGCGCGATTGGGCCGAAGCCGCTGCCATGCTCCAGAGGATTCACGGCGACGCCTTTCCCGCTCTGACCGATCAGGACTGGTGCGACATGGCGCAGGCAATCCATGCCGACAGGAGCGGCACACTTGTCTCCGATTTCGATCCCGAGATCGCCCGGCAGCTATCGGCAGCCGACCTCGACCAGCCGCTCCCACACCTCTGGCCCCAGTTCGACGCGTTACGCGGCATCCCGTTGATGACAATCCGCGGCGAAAATTCACCCCTGTTGAGCGCGGCGACCCTGTCGGCAATGGCCGAACGTCACCCCGGGATGACTGCCCTCACCGTAAAAGGGCAAGGACACGCGCCGCTTCTCCACCTCGGCGAGATCCCTGCGGTGATCAGGGCCTTCCTGTCGGGACGATAAGCCCCTCGCCCGAGCGATCCCGGAGAGCTCGCCGGGCGGCCGCGGCCATATCGGCATAACCTCAAGCCGGGAGCAACCCGAGGCATCACCCGTCCCCCTCGGCAAACAAAAAAGGGCTCGGTCCGAAGACCGAGCCCCCAATCACTGACGATGTCAGATGATTAGAACGTGCGCTGGAAGCGAACCATACCGTTCCACTGGTCTTCGTTCTGAATGTCCCAGTTGGTGTAGGTGACTTCCGGCTGGATCAGCAGGCCAGGAACAACAGTCCACTTCAGGTTTGCAGCAGCTGCAAAGGTCTTGTTGTCGGTGTAAGCGAGCTGAAGGTTTGCACCGAGGTTGTCGGTGAGAGCGGTGCCGAAACCACCCCAAACAGCCCAGTCACCCCAGGAGTTGCCCTGCGAGTCGCCGTTGGCGTACTTGTTGATGGTGTCGCCATCGGTGTTCCAGCCACCCATGACCCAAGCGTTGATGCTGCCGAAGGTAGCGTCGACGCGAGCCTTGATGGCGCCTTCTTCTGCAACGGCGTCGTAACCACCGACAACCTTGAAGGCCCATGCGCCGCCTGCGTAGCCAACGCCGGCAACCAGGTCAGGCATGTACTTGTTGTTGTTTTCGCGCTCACCGCTGTCTTCAGCAGCGATGGTAGCCGAGAAGCCGTTGCCGGCGTCGTAGGTGTACGCGATCTGGTTAACTTCGTACGGGCCATCGCCGATAACGTCGTCGTTGATGACGTCTCCAGCGTAGCCGATGAAGGCGTTGAACTGCGAGTCAGCAAGACCGACGAGGAAGCCGCCGAGGGTGATGTTGGCAGCGATCAGACGAGCGCGGGTGTTGCCGAGGCCAACAACGTCGCCGCTGTCCTCGGTGGCGGAGGCGAAGCCGTTCGTGCGCCAGTCCCAACGAGCAACGATGTTGGTCTTCAGGGCGCCGAATTCGGTGTCGCTGGCCGAGTCGAGGTAGAGTTCAGCGCGCGACTGCTTGTTCCAGCCATTGTCGCTGTTCGGCGCGTAGGAGTCAGCGAGCTGCATGTCGTAACGAACGCGACCGCCAACCTTGAGGCAGGTTTCCGTGCCCGGGATGTAGAAATAGCCCGTGCCGAAAGCGTCGCAAACGCGGACGTATTCCATGGGCTCGGGCTCAGCAGCAACGATTGCGTCAGCAGCCTGTGCGCCGGAAACTACAGCGAGGGCTGCAGCGGAGCCGAGAAGAAGGCTCTTGATGTTCATTGTTGACCTCCAGTCAAGTTTCAAAAGGGTCTGGGTCTTTCGCTGAAGGACAGCGTTCCCTGCCCCATCCCCGTGTTGTCAGAAGACGGACGATCCACCGCCTCGCTTCCGAGGTTGAAAATACAAAACGCCATTGAGCACGCAATCGCCAACTTGCGATCCACACCCCGTTTGCTCACGCTTGCCGCAATCCTGTTGCCGAAACGACACAAAACAGGCCGCAAGCCCTCGCAAAGGTTTCCGGAGGGTTAACAAATTTCGTTGATGAAAAAGGGTAATTCGAGTTTGGCACAGCCATGGCCGCCAAGGTTGCGGCGTGATTCAGGCCGGTTCGGCGCTATTTTACGGCTGCTCTACAGTGTGATTCCATCTGCCGGACGCGCGTTCGGTCCACTCATGCGGAGTGAGATCCCGGCGCAGGCCGGGATCCCGAGATTCGCGAATCGTTCGATTAGAACGTGCGCTGGAAGCGGACCATGCCGTTCCACTGGTCTTCGTCGGTCGCATCCCAGTTGGTGTAGGTGACTTCCGGCTGGATGAGCAGGCCAGGAACAACCGTCCACTTCAGGTTTGCAGCAGCAGCGAAGGTTTCGCCGTCGTCATAAGCGAGCTGCAGGTTAGCCTTGAGGTCGTCGGTCAGCTGTGCGCCAACGCCACCCCAGACGGCCCAGTCGCCGGCCCACTGTGCGTAGTTGTTCTTGATGTCGCCGTCGGTGTTCCAGCCGGCCATCAAGAATGCGGAAACGCCGCCGAACTGTGCGTCAGCGCGAGCCTTGATTGCGCCCTCTTCGAGGACTGCGTCGTAGCCGCCGACAACCTTGAAGCCGAATGCGCCAGCCTGGTAGCCAGCACCAGCAACGATGTTCGGGAGATACTTGTTGTCGCCGCCGTTTTCGCCGTGATCTTCGAGAGCTGCAACTGCGCTGAAGCCGTTGCCAGCGTCGTAGGTGTAGCTGATCTGGGCGCGCTCATCGTAGTTTGCGACGCCGAAGTCGATTACGTCGTCGTTGATGACGTCGCCGGCATAGCCGAGGAACGAGGCGTACTGGCTGTCGGCGAGACCGACAACGAAGCCGCCGAGGCTGATGTTGGCAGCGATCAGCTTAGCGCGAGTGTTGCCAAGGCCAACAACGTCGCCGTTGCTATCTTCGGAAGCGAAGCCGTTCGTGCGCCAGTCCCAACGAGCAACGATGTTGGTCTTCAGGGCGCCGAATTCGGTGTCGCTAGCGCTGTTGAGGTAGAGCTCAGCGCGGGCCTGCTTGTTCCAGCCGTTGTCGCTGTTTGCAACGTAGGAGTTGGCAGCCTGGATGTCGTAACGAACGCGGCCACCGACCTTGAGGCAGGTCTCGGTGCCCGGGATGTAGAAGTAGCCGGTGCCGAAAGCGTCGCAAACGCGGACGTATTCCATCGGCTCGGGCTCAGCAGCGACGATTGCGTCAGCAGCCTGGGCGCCGGAAACGACTGCCAGGGCAGCGGCGGAGCCAAGAAGAAGGCTCTTGATGTTCATAATGACCTCCAAGTCAAATTTTTGAATGAGCTGAAGGCCAGTCCTTTTGAGACTACCTCCCCCAACCCCATTACGTGGGTGGAGCGAACCGATAGCGATCCGCTCCGGGGATGGTTAATCAATCAAATGATTACTTTGCGCAACGGCACATTTGAAAATTGTGGGCTTGATTGTGGCAGAGGCCGCCACACTGTGTCTTCCAGGTCACAATCACCCCGCCAGGCCCGCAGTCCCGTCATCGCCGCGTCATGCATCTCCCCCCTTCCCGGCGGGCAAGCGCTGCCCGCAACCCGGCCGGAGTGACCATCGACCGCCCTGACGGGCAAGACCGCGCCCGATGCGCTTCCCCAGAAACGCAGAAAGCCCGGCTGTCAGACAGCCGGGCCTCCAAAGAATCACAGGATGCGATTCTTAGAATTCGCGCTGGAAGCGAACCATGCCGTTCCACTGATCGTCGTCGATCACAGCGTTGTCCCACTTGGTGTAGGTGACTTCCGGCTGGATCAGCAGGCCAGGAACAACCGTCCACTTCAGGTTTGCAGCAGCTGCAAAGGTCTTGGTGTCGGAGTAGGCGAGCTGGATGTTGGCACCCAGGTTGTCGGTGAGAGCGGTACCGAGACCACCCCAGACAGCCCAGTCGCCCCAACCCACGCCATAGGCGTCAGCCGGTGCATATTCGTTGACGGTGTCGCCATCAGTGTTCCAGCCACCCATGACCCAAGCGTTGAAGCTGCCGAAGGTCGCGTCGGCGCGAGCCTTGATAGCACCTTCTTCAGCAACGGCGTCGTAGCCGCCAACCATCTTGAACGCCCATGCGCCAGCCGAATAGCCAGCACCGGCAACGATGTTCGGCACGTACTTGTTGTCGCCGCCGTTTTCGCCGTGATCTTCAACCGCGACCACTGCCGTGAAGCCGTTGCCGGCATCGTAGGTGTAGCTGATCTGGCCGCGCGGATCATCGCCGTTCGTGCCGTATTCGATGACGTCGTCGTTGATGATGTCGCCAGCGTAGCCGAGGAACGAGGAGTACTGCGAATCGGCGAGACCGACAACGAAGCCACCGAGGCTGATGTTGGCGGCGATCAGACGAGCGCGGGTGTTGCCGAGACCAACAACGTCGCCGTTGCTATCGGCGGAGGCATAGCCATCCGTGCGCCAGTCCCAACGAGCAACGATGTTCGTCTTCAGGGCGCCGAATTCGGTGTCGCTAGCCGAGTCGAGGTAGAGTTCGGCGCGGGCCAGCTTGTCCCAACCGTTGTCGCTTCCGGCAACGTAGGAATCAGCGACGGACATGTCGTAACGAACCTTGCCGCCGACCTTGAGGCAGGTTTCCGTGCCCGGAATGTAGAAGTAGCCGGTGCCGAAAGCGTCGCAAACGCGAACGTATTCCATCGGCTCGGGTTCGGCAGCGATGATTGCGTCGGCGGCCTGTGCGCCGGAAACTACGGCGAGAGCAGCCGCAGAGCCGAGGAGAAGGCTCTTGATGTTCATGAATGACCTCCAAGTCATTAAGTGTGGACTGGACCAGGCACCAACGGAAATAGGACATTATTCCCAAGATGTCCGGGCAAGCGAGAAAAGTAAGCGCCGAAGCACCTCACCTGCTGAGCGGAACCTACAGGATGAAACCGGCCCGACAATCGCCAAATCCGGATCGGTCGCCAAATCCGCGCCCGTTCGCCAAACGCTGTTGCCGAGATGTCACGATTTTGTCGCAAGATATGAAAATTGGACGAAAATGCGGCAATGACCGTGAATATTCAAAAGCTTGCTCATCTTTTATTCAATAGATTAAAGTCACATTTCCGTGCATCTGTGCAATACGGCCTTGATCAAGGCCCGGCGACTCGAATAACGCACGCGCGCATTCTCTAATATTTTTATGCCGACTTTCGATTTCCGGGCGGAATTCCGCACGCACCCGGCAATATCGACGGGCCTGTGCATTTTTTCCTGTCGGCTGGCGCGCCGAATCGAGGCGCGCATCCTCTGCGTGACCTTTCGCGGCCGCCGCCCGAACTCGGTATGCGATTCACGCGAAAAAACGCGACACCGGCGAAATAGCTCTTGATCGTAAACAACAAACCGCCTATCAGGCTCTCACCGGAGAGGTGGCCGAGTGGTCGAAGGCGCTCCCCTGCTAAGGGAGTATACGTCAAAAGCGTATCGAGGGTTCGAATCCCTTCCTCTCCGCCATTTTTCACAGACCACTGTAATCACAGACATTTCGCAACCAGCTGAAATGACGGCCGCTTTTTTCTGCCGACCCCACCATCCCGGAACCACCCGTATTCTGTCGCCTGTTCGGATTGAATAAATCCGCATCGCGGCACCAATGCCCAGCCGTTCAGCCTTGATCCGCTGGCTTCGCACCCGCGCAGATGCCGGCGAGCGGTAAAGCGAAGCGGTCAAGGATTTCCCGATACTCCGCGACTAGGAGCCAGTTCCCCGGGTTTTCAATATCGCCGTAAAGCGCGGATCGAAGGTACGGCTGATCGGTTCGGCCGCAGCACCAATCGCCACCGCGAAAGGATCGGTGAAGCCGATCTGCAGGCGTGGCAGGCTTCGATGCCGCCGTTCGGCGATCGAAGGCAGCAGCGGATGCAGCGCATCGATCAGCATGCGGGCGAGCCCCTCCGGCAAGCCGCCGCACAGGATGACGGTTTGCGGATCGAAGATCGTCTCAAGCAGTTGCACGGCAAAACGCAGTTCGAAGGCGGCGTTCTCGAGCCAGGCTCCGATCCTCGGGTCCGACTGCGCTGCAGCCGCGTCGATGCGGCCATAGAGATCAGGGTCGGCAGGGTCCAGTTCCATTGCCTTGCAGAGCGAGGCGATCGATGCCCGGTGCTCGAGCGGTGCCCGGTCCGCCGGGCCACCCCCGAGCGGCTGGCTGAGAATCATCCCGATTTCACCGGCATTGCCATGAGCGCCACGGTAGAGTTCGCCATTGAGGATAAGGCCGGCGCCGAGACCGTAACCGAGATAGATGCAGATCGCCTGGTCGAGGCCGTGCGCGGCACCGATCATTTTTTCCGCGGTCGCTGCCGCCGCGGCGTCGTTCTGCAGGCCGACATCAAGCCCCGTTCCCGCCGCCAGCGTCTCCAGCAATGGAAAGTTCTGCCATGCGGCCATCATCCAGGGATCGTCGGCATCAGCCTCGACACCGAATGGTCCCGGCATTGCCGCTCCCAGCCCGACGAGCCGTTCTTCCGCTTGCGGCGCGATCGCAGCCAACTCGCGCCGGGTCTTTTCGATCAGGTCGAGGATGGTCTTCGCCCCTTTTGCCGGTCCGCCGGGCGGCAGATTGGCCTCGCCGCGCACCAGCACGGTGCCGACGAGATCGACGGCGATCGACCGGGTGACGTGCCGGTCGATCTGCAATCCGATGGCAAAGGCGCCCTCCGGGACGAGCCTGTAGGGCGTCGACGGCTGGCCGCGGCCATGGCGCACGGCGGCAAGCGACACGACCAGTCCGTCGCGCTCGAGCTCCTCGATGATGTTCGAGACCGTCTGCTTGGTCAGCGACGTGGCACGCGCGAGATCCGCGCGCGACAACTGCCCGTTCAGCCGCAGCGCATCGATCATGACGCGACGGTTGTGGGCACTCGCACCTTCCTGGTTGGTGCCGCTCTTGGCCCTGATCGGGCGGAAATCGTTCATCCGGAAATTCCTCTTGACACCTATAGAATATTGAACAACAAATAAGTCAAGACAATTGACTTAATAAAGGGCCGAAGAGCCTTGGGGAACGAAAACGGCGGCAGCCGCCGACCGATTGCGCTCCGATTGATATGTCGACAGCCGCCGCGACACCGGCGGACTTCTCGCATTCGGCGACCCTTGCGGGCTCGCCTTCAAACGGAAACTGTCAGTTACTGGAGGGAAACATGCTGAAATCCATGCGCACCGCGCTTCTCGGCGCCACACTGCTCGGAACGTCCTTCGCAAGCCACGCCTATGCGGAAACCACGCTGAACGCCCTGTTCATGGCGCAGGCTGCCTACAGCGAAGACAATGTCCGCGCCATGACCGAAGCCTTCACCAAGGCCAACCCGGATGTGAAGGTCAATCTCGAATTCGTTCCCTATGAGGGACTGCACGACAAGACCGTTCTCGCCCAGGGCTCCGGCGGCGGTTATGACGTCGTGCTGTTCGACGTGATCTGGCCGGCCGAATACGCCAGCAACAATGTTCTCGTCGACGTCAGCGATCGCATTACCGACGAGATGAAGAGCGGCGTCCTGCCGGGCGCCTGGACCACTGTCGAGTATGACGGCAAGCGCTACGGCATGCCGTGGATCCTCGATACCAAGTATCTGTTCTACAACAAGGACATCCTGGAAAAGGCCGGCATCACCGCGCCGCCGAAGACCTGGGACGAACTTGCCGAACAGGCCAAGATCATCAAGGACAAGGGCCTCCTTGCCAGCCCGATCGCCTGGAGCTGGGCGCAGGCCGAAGCCGCGATCTGCGACTACACCACCCTCGTCAGCGCCTATGACGGCAAGTTCCTCGATGGCGGCAAGCCGGCGTTTACCTCCGGTGGCGGCCTCGATGCGCTGAACTACATGGTATCGAGCTACAAGTCGGGCCTGACCAACCCGAACTCGAAGGAATTCCTCGAAGAGGACGTCCGCAAGGTCTTCCAGAACGGCGAAGCCGCTTTCGCCCTCAACTGGACCTACATGTACAACATGGCCAACGATCCGAAAGAGAGCAAGGTTGCCGGCAAGGTCGGCGTCGTTCCCGCTCCGGGCGTTTCGGGCAAGAGCGAAGTGTCGGCGGTCAACGGCTCCATGGGCCTTGGCATTACCTCGACCAGCAAGCATCCCGAAGAGGCTTGGAAGTACATCGTCCACATGACCTCGCAGCCGACGCAGAACGAGTATGCGAAGCTCAGCCTGCCGATCTGGGCGTCGTCCTATGAGGATCCGGCCGTGACTGCAGGCCAGGAAGAACTGATCGGCGCTGCCAAGCTCGGCCTTGCCGCGATGTATCCGCGTCCGACCACCCCGAAGTACCAGGAACTGTCGACTGCTCTGCAGCAGGCAATCCAGGAAGCGCTGCTCGATCAGGCCTCTCCGGAGGACGCCCTGAAGAGCGCCGCCGACAACAGCGGCCTCTGATCCCTACGGCATCTCTCTCCCGGGCGGTTCGCCGCCCGGGACGTGCCGGAGGCACCTCACCGGCAATTGCTTATGATGGCGCCGGCTTTACACCTCAAGCAGGCCCAAGAAGGTTTTCTCTCCCATGTCCGGCACCTGGATAACAACGCGCGCGTGGCTGCTGATGTTGCCGCTTCTCGTCGTCATGATCGCGGTCATCGGCTGGCCGCTCGTCGATACGGTCAGGCTGTCGTTCACCGACGCCAAGCTCGTGGGAACGCAGGGTACATTCGTCGGGTTTGACAATTATGCGAAGCTGCTCGGCAGCTCGAATTTCCAGCGCGCTCTCTTCACCACCACATGGTTCGCCGTCATTTCGGTTTCCGCCGAAATGGTGATCGGCGTCCTCGCCGCCCTGTTGCTCAACCAGCAATTCCGCGGGCGCACCGTGCTTCGGGCGATGATGATCCTGCCCTGGGCACTGCCGACCGTGGTCAACGCCACGCTCTGGCGGCTGATCTACAATCCGGAGTATGGCGCGCTGAATGCCGCGCTGATGCAGTTCGGCCTGATCGACAGCTACCGGTCCTGGCTGGGCGAGCCGGGTTCGGCCCTTGCCGCCCTCATCGTCGCCGACACCTGGAAGAACTTTCCGCTCGTCGCCCTGATTGCGCTTGCCGCGCTGCAGGCGGTGCCCCGGGATATCACCGCGGCTTCCCTTGTCGATGGCGCAGGACCCTTCAATCGCTTCCGCTACGTCATCATGCCCTATCTCGCCGGTCCGCTTCTGGTGGCGCTCGTCCTGCGTACCATCGAGGCCTTCAAGGTCTTCGACATCATCTGGGTGATGACCCGCGGCGGACCGGCCAACAGCACGCGCACCCTGTCGATCCTCGTCTACCAGGAGGCGTTTTCCTTCCAGCGCGCCGGATCGGGCGCCTCCCTTGCCCTGATCGTCACGCTGCTCGTGACCGTGCTTGCCGTTGTCTACGCGGCGATGGTGCGAAAAGCTTCGGGGGCAAGCTGATGGAACGTCAAAGCCCGCTCTTTACCGTCTTTGTCCACGCTGCCGCGCTGCTGCTTGCTGCCGTCATCCTCGCGCCGCTTCTCTGGCTCTTCGTCATGAGCATTTCGTCGGCTGCCGACCTCTCCTCCAAGCCGCTCAACTGGTGGCCGGATGAAATCGATTTTTCCCGCTATGCCACGCTGCTATCGACGGTCGGCAACACTGCAGGTGCTGCATTCGTCGCCTCGCTGTTCAACAGCCTGAAGGTCGCGAGCATGGCAACGATTGCCGCCATTGCCATCGCCATACCGTCGGCCTGGGCGGTTTCGCGGACGCCTTCGGTTTCGTGGTCGCTCCATGCGGTGATTGCCACCTACATGTTGCCTCCGGTAGCGCTTGCCGTGCCGCTCTACATGGCGCTGGCCTATTTCGGGCTGCTCAACACCGTCTACGGACTGGCGCTCGTCTACCTGACGATCCTCGCCCCGTTCACCACCTGGCTGCTGAAATCCGGCTTCGATTCCATTCCGAAGGAAATCGAAAGCGCGGCCATGATCGACGGTGCGCGCCTCGACCAGATCCTGCGGCTGATCACCCTGCCGCTCGCGGCCCCCGTGATGGCGACCTCGGCGCTTTTCGCCTTCCTGCTGGCCTGGGACGAATTCTTCTACGCGCTGCTGTTCACGTCCGATCTGCGCGCCAAAACCCTCACCGTCGCCATAGCGGATCTCGCCGGCGGCCGTGTTTCCGACTACGGACTGATCGCGACTGCCGGTGTGCTTGCCGCCCTGCCCCCGGTTCTGATCGGTCTCGTCATGCAGAAAGCCCTGATCTCAGGACTTACCAGCGGCGGCGTAAAGGGATGATCATGACCAGGGAACACCCCGCGGGGCTTATCGCCATCGACCGCGAAATGGCCCGCCAGCATGCCGACGCCATTGCCTCGTTCGAGGGCAATGGCGAGCTCGCCAGGCGCATTGCCGCGTCGCTGCGAGCCACCGGCCGCCTGCTTCTGCTCGGCATGGGCGGATCGCATGCCGTCGGCCGCGCCGTCGAGCCGCTTTACCGCGCGCTCGGCATCGAAACGATCGCGATCCCGCTCTCCGAACAGCTCGGGGCGCCGCTCCCGCTCAACGGCAAGACCGTACTCGTCACGTCGCAATCGGGTGAAAGCGCCGAGGTCCTGCGCTGGTTCGCCGAAACCAACGGTGGCACATCCGACACGTTCGGCCTGACGCTCGAGGGTTCGTCCTTCCTGGCGAAGAGCGCGCCATCTCTGGTCGGTACCGGTGGTACCGAGCAGGCGTTTGCCGCCACCCGCAGCCTGACCATCACCTTCGCCCTGCATCTGGCGATCCTCGCCGCTCTTGAAGTTGACCCGGCCGCGGCACTCGCTGCCCTGAAGGCCCCGGAAGCACCGTCGCTCGAAGATGCGCTTTCTGCGGTCGACGGCGTGCATGCAGTGGTTACTTCGGGCCGCCGGCTGCAGGGGCTTGCCGAAGCGCTGGCGCTCGGACTGACCGAACTGTCGCGTCTTCCCTGCTTCTCGCTGGAAGGCGGGCAATTGCGCCATGGACCGATGGAAATGCTGGGCCCGAAAGTGGGCGTCGTGCTGTTCCGCGCCGCCGATGCCACCGCACCGCTGGTGACGGCCATGGCCGTTTCCGCTGCCGCGGCCGGATCGCCCGTTGTCCTCTTCGACGCCTCGGGCGAGGCTCCCGTTGCCGGCGTCAGCACCATTGCCTTCAAGCCCGCCTCCGGCCTTGCCGCAATTTTCGCGATGCTGCCGGTGGCCCAGGCCTTCATGATCGCATTCGCCGCGACCCGCGTTGCCGATGCCGGGACGCCGGTGCGGTCGACCAAGATCACCCGGAGCGAGTGACCGCCATGCGTCCGCTTGTTGCCATCGGCAATGTCAATGTCGACCTTATCCTCGGGCCCGCAGCGCCGTGGCCGAAGGCCGGCACCGAGATCCTCGTCGACCATGACGAACTGCGCGTCGGCGGTTGTGCCGGCAACAATGCGCTCGCCTGGAACTCGCTCGGCGTCGATTATGTCGTTGCCGCCAATGTCGGCAACGACCAGTTCGGGACCTGGCTGAAGGAAGCCTTCGGCGACAAGGCGGCGGCCTGGCCGGTCGAACCCGTCGGCACGACGCTGTCGGTCGGCATCACCCATCCGGACGGCGAGCGCACATTCTTCACGACCCGCGGCCATCTGCCGTTGTTCGCACTCGCGGAAGTCCTGCACATGCTGGACGGAGAGGCTCTGCGCGATGGCTACGCCCTGCTTTCCGGCTCCTTTCTGACCGATGCGCTCGCCCGCGACTATGACGGGCTGTTCGACTGGGCGGACGCGCACGATATCGCCGTTGCCCTCGATACCGGCTGGCCGATGGACGGTTGGACGGAGGACAACAAGCAGGCGACGATCCGCTGGCTGAAACGCTGCCGGCTCGCCTTGTTCAACGAGGTCGAGACGACGACCTTGACCGGGCTCGAGGATCCTGCGGATGCGGCCCGGGCGCTCAGGGCTCATATGCCCGCCGACGCCATTGTCGTGGTCAAGCGCGGCCCTGAAGGGGCGCTCGCCATCGATGCCGACGGCCGGGTGTTTTCTTGCCCGGCTCCGGTCGTGAAGGTCGTCGACACCATCGGTGCCGGCGATGTCTTCAATGCCGCGTTCGTTGCCGCCCTTGCCGCCGGAATGCCGCTCGACGCCAGCCTCAAGACCGGCGTCGCCGTCGCCTCGGAGGCGATTTCCACCTTGCCGCGCAGCTATGGCAGGCCGCTATCGGCCTTCCTCCAGGAGACTACGAAATGAGCGCACTCGAGATCCACAACATCCACAAGCGATACGGCGAGGTGGAAACGCTGAAGGGGATCGATATCGCGCTCGAAAGCGGCGAATTTCTCGTCCTGCTCGGATCATCCGGCTGCGGCAAGTCCACGCTGCTGAACATCATTGCCGGCCTCGCAGAACCGACCGGCGGCGACGTGCTGATCGGTGAGCGCTCGATCATCAAGGCGCATCCGAAGGACCGGGACATCGCCATGGTGTTCCAGTCCTATGCGCTCTATCCGAACATGAATGTCGCCCGCAACATCGGCTTCGGCCTGGAGATGCGCAAGGTGCCGGCGGCCGAGCGCGACAAGGCAGTGCGCGAGGTGGCAAGGCTGCTGCAGATCGAAAATCTGCTCGACCGCAAGCCGAGCCAGCTTTCCGGCGGCCAGCGCCAGCGCGTCGCGATCGGCCGCGCGCTCGTGCGCAATCCGCAGGTGTTTCTGTTCGACGAGCCGCTCTCCAATCTCGACGCCAAGCTGCGCATGGAAATGCGCACCGAACTGAAGCGCCTGCACCAGATGTTGAAGACGACGGTCGTCTATGTCACCCACGACCAGATCGAGGCGATGACGCTCGCCACCCGCATCGCGGTGATGCGCGACGGCCGCATCGAGCAACTGGGCACGCCGGGGGAAATCTATGACCGTCCGGCCACGCTCTATGTCGCTGGCTTCGTCGGCTCGCCGCCGATGAACATTCTCGACGCCACGGCAACGGCGGAAGGCCTGCGCATTACCGGCAGCGACGACCTGCTCGTTCTTCCCGCCCGCTTCCAGGGCCGTGTCCCGGAAGGCCAGCCGGTCAAGATCGGCATCCGTCCGGAAGCGCTGCGGCTTGCGGGCGGCAACGACAGTGCCGGTCCACGACTCAACGCCCGGATCGAGGTCGTCGAACTCACCGGGCCGGAACTGGTGACGACCGCTCGGATCGGCGAGCAGAAGATCACCGCCTGCCTGCCGCTGCGTACGCCGCTTTGCGAAGGGTCGGATTGCGTGGTTGCATTCGAGGAAGAAAGCATGCACCTCTTCGATCCGCAAAGCGGTCGTTCCTTGCTCTCAGGCAATTGAACCCTGCCTGGGGGCCGCTGCCCGCCGGTGGCTCCGATAGAACGCGCCGGTATCCGCGCACTCAGGCAGTGGGGAAAACAGGCCGCCGCCTGACACGGCGCGGGCATCTTCGTGTATCAGCCCTCCAGCTTTGCCGGATCGTCTGCGAGGGCGCTATCGTTTCTCCGGCGGCAATGTTCGCGTGTCTATAGACCGGGTGCATAAAGCCGCATCGTCATGATTTACTCGTGCGATCGAGACATGCCAGCAAACAAATAAAACGCTTGAAGAGCAAAACTTCATATTCCCTATGAATTCGAATTATATATGCTCGAAGTATATTCACGCAGGCATTGTCGATACCAGAAATTGCGGCCAGGGATATAAGTACAGGGGGAGCCTTGATATCCGTCGTAGTTCCAGTGCTCAACGAGGAAGGCAACATCGAGAGCCTCCTCCAGGAAATCACCGCAGTCCCGGTCCCGATCGCCGAGATCATCTACGTTGATGACGGCAGCAGCGACGGGACGTTCGATGTGTTGCGATCGATGCGCGAGCGCTATCCCTGTCTTCGCATTCTCCGCCACGACCGCCGCAGCGGGCAATCCGCGGCGCTGTGGACCGGCATCAGGGCCGCCCGGCACGAACTTATCGTGACGCTCGACGGCGACGGCCAGAACGACCCCGCCGATATTGCGTTGCTTTACAGGGTTTACAAGGAACACAGGGAAACCGCGGCAAATGTCATGGTCGCCGGGGAACGGAAGACCCGCGAGGACGCGCTTGCGCGCCGGCTCGCATCCCGCCTCGCCAACGGCCTGCGCTCCGCCCTTCTGCAGGACAATACCCGGGATACCGGCTGCGCCCTGAAACTGTTCCGGCGGCAGGACTATCTCAGCCTCCCCTACTTCGATCACATGCATCGGTTCCTGCCGGCCCTGATGATGCGCGAGAGGGTGCGGCTCGTCCATGTTCCCGTCTCCCATCGCCCGCGTCGCCACGGCGCATCGAAATACGACAATCTCGGTCGCGCCCTGGTCGGGATCAGCGATCTTCTCGGCGTGCTGTGGCTCAAGAGACGCGCCCGTGCTGCGCCGCAGATGACCGAATATCAGGGTTGAGGGATGCCGACGATGACGCTTGCCTTTGTGACCACGCAGACTCTCTGGACGATCATCGGCTTTCTCGGACAAACGCTGTTCTTCATGCGTTTTTTCGTGCAGTGGCTGGCCTCGGAGCGAGCGGGTGCGAGCGTGGTGCCCAGAGCCTTCTGGTATTTCAGCTTCGGCGGCGGCCTGACCCTGCTTGTCTACGCGATCTATCGACAGGATCCCGTCTTCATTTTCGGCCAGGGTCTGGGGCTGCTGATCTACGCCCGCAACCTGCACCTCATTCACCGCAGGACGCCGCCCGAAGCGGCCGAAGGGAAATAGACCCCATGGACATCCTGGCGCTGCGTGCATACGCGTCCTCGCAGGCAAGACGCCTGTGGCTTCCGCTGACGATGCTCGTGCTGGCTTTGACAGCGGTGCTCTGCCGGCCGCTGCTGCCCGTCGACGAGACGCGCTATGTGACCGTCGCCTGGGAAATGTACCTGCGGCAGGGCTGGTTCGAGCCCCTGACGCTGAATTTCCAGCCCTATCACCACAAGCCGCCGCTCTTGTTCTGGATGATCAATGTATCATGGGCGGTTTTCGGGATCAGCCGCTGGGCGGCGACGGTCCCGGTCGTACTGTCGGCGCTTGCGAGCGTGTGCCTTACCGCCGTCCTCGGGCGCATGCTCTTTCCGCAGGCGTTGAAGGACACCGATCGCACCGCTATGGTGATGGTCGCGACGGTGCCGTATCTCGCCTACAGCACTGTCATTCTCTTCGATCTGACTCTGACCGTCTTTGTTCTGCTGGCGCTGATCGGCATTGTCCGTTTTGCCCGTGAACGGTCCTGGCGCCATGTGGCGCTGATCGGCATCTCGCTGGGGCTCGGCGTGCTCGCCAAGGGGCCGGTCGCGCTTCTCTACGTGGCCTTTCCCGCTCTGTGCGCACCGCTGTGGGTCAGCGATTTCAGGCAAGCAGGAAGATGGTATCTCGGCATTCTCGCCGCACTCGGACTGGCGGCCGTCATCGTCCTGACCTGGCTGATCCCGGTTCTCACCGGGGCCGACGGGAACTTTGCCTATTGGCTGCTCTGGGAGCAAACCGCCGGCCGGGTAACCGGCAACCTCGAAGCACACATCTGGCCCTTCTACTTCTATCTGCCGTTACTGCCTCTCATGGTGACGCCGTGGCTGTTCCTGGCGAATTTCTGGAAGGGGGCTGCGATACTGCGCCGGGAAATCCGGCAATCCGAAGGTGGCCGTTTTCTGCTGGCGTGGATCGTTCCGACGTTCCTGTGCTTCTGCGTGATCAGCGGCAAGCAACCACACTACCTCGTGCCGCTCCTGCCCGGCGTGATGATATTCACCGCGCTTTGTCTCAAGGAGGTTTCCACCCGGCAAATGGGACAGGGGGTGGCGATCATGATCGCCCTGGTCATCGCCGGGCAGATCATTGCGGCGTTTACGTTCCTGAAACGCTACGACGTCGCGCCAATCACCGAATACGTGCAATCCCGACAGGATCGCGACTGGGCGTTCGTCCCCTACTCTCACGGGATGTTCGGTTTTCTGGCGCGCCTGGAAAAGCCCGTCGCGGATATCAAGCGGGAGGATCTTCCTTCATGGTTTGCGGAAAACCCGGAAGGCTACGCGATCATCGTCTACAAGGATCCGAAGGACGTCGCGGCCTATCAGGCAGTGCTGGACCGTCGCTATCGCGGCAGCCGGATGGGCGTCTTCTCCGCACCCGTCGCTATAGAAGAAACGAATGCGCGCCTTCCTGCGGAGTGAGGGTACGGCGTAGGCCTATATGACCGGCCGGACCCAGGTTTGGTCGAGCCCCTTTGAAGGAGTTCGTGGAGATCAGGCCGACGAGCAGGCCGTTTCCTGATGCCGACGCATCAGTTCCATCTGCACCGCGTTCTGGAAATCCATGACCTGGCGGCGCATGTCATCTTCCGGGCAGCCGATCGAAAGCAGATCGTTGGCGAGCTGACGGCATTCCTGACGCCAGTAGGCATTGGCCTCGGCGCCATGCTTGCTATCGAGAATCTCCGCGCAACGGCGGATATGTGCGCGGCGGCTGGTTACGGGGAAAGCCACGACCTGGCTGACACCCATTTGCGAAGACACTTCCATACCGCCCCTGTTCCCCATTCCGACTCGATTGCGTTGGGACCATATGAAACGATGTTGGTTAATGGTTCATTGCCGGCCCGGCGCAATCGACCCGAAACGAGATCGACGGGGCAAGAAACACCGGCCTTCGGGGACGGCGGCGGCCCGTGACAAGGCACGGTCGTGTGCCTTAGGTGGCTTCCTGCTGCGGATAGGCGGCCGTGAAGGCGGGCAGGCCGGCGCAGGCTTCGGCAATCTCGAGAATGCGCGGGAAGCCGGAGAGATCGACGCCCCAGCGATTGGCGTTGTAGAGCTGCGGCACGAGGCAGATGTCGGCCATCGTCGGCTTGTCGCCGTGGCAGAAGCGACCGGTGCGCGGATCGGCGAGCATGACCTCGAACGCGACCAGTCCCTCTCCAATGAACTTCTTCATCCACGCGGCCCGGACGTCCTCGCTGCCGCCGGCAAGCCGCATGACTTCCCCGGCAACGGCCAGATTGCAGACCGGATGGATTTCCATCGCGATCGCATAAGAGAGCGCCCTCACCCGCGCCCGGTCGACCGCCTGTTCCGGCAGGAAGGCACCGCCGCGGGTCTCGTCGAGATATTCGATGATCGCCAGCGACTGGGTGAACCGCTGGCCGTCGATCTCCAGTACCGGCACCAGCCCTTGAGGGTTGCGGGCCACATGCTCCGGGGACTTGTGATCCTGCCTGAGGAGATCGATCGTCGCCTTCCTGTAAGGTTCTCCCAGCATGCCGAGCGCGATGCGCACGCGATAGCTGGCCGAGGACCGCCAGTAGTCATAGAGGATGGTATCGCTCATTTCCGTCCTACGCCTTCTCGTATTTCCTGACCGTCTGTTCGATGGCGCCGAAGATGGAGTGGCCGCTCCTGTCCTTCATCTCGATGCGCACCGTATCGCCGAACTTGAGGAACGGGGTGTGGGGCTTTCCGGTGATCGTTTCGATCATGCGAAGTTCGGCAATGCAGGAATAGCCCGCTCCGCCTTCCGCCACCGGCTTGCCTGGGCCGCCGTCCAGCTTGTTCGATACCGTACCGGAGCCGATGATGGTCCCCGCGACCAGAGACCGCGTCTTTGCCGCATGGACGATCAGTTGCGGGAAATCGAAGGTCATGTCGACGCCGGCATTGGCGCGGCCGAAGAGTGCGCCGTTCAGTCCGACGAGCAAAGGCAAATGCAGCTTGCCGCCGTCCCAGGCATCGCCCAGTTCATCGGGCGAGACCGCGACCGGCGAAAACGCCGACGCCGGCTTCGACTGGTAGAAGCCAAAGCCCTTGGCGAGTTCGCCAGGGATCAGGCCGCGCAGCGAAACATCGTTGACCAGCATGACCAGCCGGATGGCGTCCCGCGCCTCGTCGAGGCTCGCCCCCATCGGCACGTCATCGACGATCACCGCCACCTCGCCTTCCATGTCGATCCCCCAGGCCTCATCGGCCATGAGGATCGGATCGCGCGGTCCGAGGAACGAATCCGAGCCGCCCTGATACATCAGCGGATCCGTCCAGAAGCTATCGGGCATCTCGGCATTGCGCGCCTTTCTGACCAGCTCGACATGGTTCACATAGGCAGAGCCGTCGGCCCATTGATAGGCCCGCGGCAAGGGTGAGGCGGCGTGGTGCTCGTGGAAGCGGATTTCCGGCTGCGCACCGGTTTCCAGCCCTTCGGCGACCGCGGCCAGCCGAGGCCCCACATGCGCCCAGTCGTCGAGCGCTGCCTGCAGTGTGCGGGCGATATGGCCGACCTCCGAACAGCGGGTCAGGTCCTTCGATACGACGACGAGCCTGCCGTCACGGGTTCTGTCCTTGAGTGTCGCAAGCTTCATTGATCCCTCCCCCTGTTTTCCCGCATCGCGGCGCTCCTCCCCGAAGCGACGGATGATACCGGACTTGTTCGCGATCCCGTCCCGATCGCCGCCAGCGCTTCGACAGCACCGGGCAGAATCACAATAGCAGCCATCTGCCGTTTTTCACATGCGCTCACTTGATGCCCGGCGTGCCGTCGAACTTCCGCTCGAGCCCGGCCCAGCAATCGGTGTAGTTGTCCTGCAGGCTCTCCGTTTCCGCGGCAAAGCGGGTCAGTTGCTGCGGGAAGCGGGTTTCGAACATGAAGGCCATGGTGTTATCGAGCTTCACCGGCTTCAGTTCCCCTTCCGATGCCTTTTCAAAACCCATCTGGTCCGGCCCATGTGCCAGCATCATGTTGTGCAGGCTCATGCCGCCGGGCACGAAGCCTTCCTCCTTGGCGTCGTACTGGCCACGGATCAGGCCCATGAATTCGCTCATGATGTTGCGGTGATACCAGGGCGGGCGGAAGGTATGCTCGGCGACCAGCCAGCGCGGCGGGAAGATGACGAAATCGACATTCGCCGTCCCCTCTTCTCCCGAGGGCGCCGTCAGGACCGTGAATATCGACGGATCGGGGTGATCGAACAGGATGGCGCCGACCGGGGCGAAGGTGTTGAGATCGTATTTGTACGGCGCGTAGTTGCCATGCCAGGCGACGACGTCGAGTGGCGAATGACCGATCTCGGTGAGGTGGAAGGCACCGCACCATTTGACATGCACCCGGCAGGGCGTTTCCTTGTCCTCGAAGGCAGCCACCGGCGTCTTGAAATCGCGGGGATTGGCAAGACAGTTGGCGCCGATCGGCCCGCGATGGGGGAGCGTGAACTTGGCGCCGTAGTTCTCGCAGACATAGCCGCGCCCGGCCTTTTCGTCACCGAGGCGGATGACCTTGAACATCATGCCGCGGGGCACGAGCGCGATCTCCGACGGCTCCACATCCATCATGCCGAGCTCCGTGAAGATCCGGATTGCGCCCCTCTCCGGCACGATCAGCAATTCGCCGTCGGCGTTGAAGAAATAGTCATCCACCATGTCGGCATTGAAGACATAGGCATGCGCCGCCATGCCGGTCTGGGTCATCGCGTCGCCGGCGGTCGTCATCGTCCGGATGCCCTGCAGGAAGGTCAGGCTCTCTTCAGGCTCCGGCAGGGGGTTCCATCGCAACTGTCCGAGCGCCAGCGAATGTTCGTCGAGGCATGGGGCGGTTTTCCAATGGGGATAGGCAATCCTGGAAAAGCGGCCGGTGTGGCGCACGCTCGGACGGATGCGATAGAGCCAGGAACGCTCATTGGTGCCACGCGGTGCGGTGAAGGGCGATCCGGAAAGCTGCTCGGCATAGAGACCGAAATTGCACTTCTGCGGGCTGTTCTGCCCCTGCGGCAGGGCGCCGGGCAGCGTTTCCGTTTCGAAATCATTGCCGAAGCCCGGCATGTAGGCAAGGTCGCCCCCGGCGACCGCCGGTGCGGAAGCATTCTTCTGTACCTGATCGAGCATGGCTTGCGTCTCCTCGATGAACAGTGATATTTTTCGTTTCAACTGTAACAATCGATTTTGTAACTAACAAGGAAGGCGCGCGTGGCTGCAAAGAGCTTCGATCTGGATGCGTTTCTGCCTTACCGGCTCAATCGTGCGGCCGAGCTGGTCGGCTTGCGCTTCGCCGCTCGCTACAAGGAGGAATTCGGGCTGACGCGACCGGAGTGGCGCACGCTTGCGGCCCTCGGCAGCAGCGGCAGGCTGACGGCGACCGAGATCGGCGTTCATTCGAGCATGCACAAGACCAAGGTCTCCCGCGCCGTCTTCGCGCTGGAGCAGCGCCGCTGGCTGAAACGCACGGAATCGCCGCACGACCGGCGCAGCGAGCACCTCGAACTGACGCCCGCCGGCTACCAGGCATATAAGGAACTGACCGGTCTCGCGCACGACTATCAGGCCGAGTTGTCTCAACTGCTTGGCGCGGTCGACATCGAGGCGCTCTCCGCCGGACTTGATGCCGTCGAAAGGGTTTTCACCCCGTCGTTGCAACGCCCGGGCAAATAACCCCGCACTGCCCGAACCGGTGCGCCAAGAGCCCGGAAATCTCGCCCTGCCTTCACAATACCGCGAAAAGAGCGCCCGAAATGGCCTCCAGGGCCTCTAAACGGTCTTAATTTCACGATTTCTTACGTGCGGATCACAAAGTTGGGACCGCGCTATTCTTCTTTCTGGACAGGCGTACTCTTCGCTGCAACACTTCCTATATTACTAATATGAGAGGGGTGAGTCGGCGACGAAAGGAAGTGCGACGATGAACCTTGGGACGTTCCAGAGTGTTGATTGGACGGTAAGTACGTCCATGTGGTCATCCGCGTTCCTCACAAGCGCCATGACATTGAAATTGTTACCGGCTTGCGACCGGTTCCCTGCCTGCGAAATCAGTATTCGACTTCCGTCCAGCCCACGCATCACGGGAGGCCGCTATGCAATCGCGTGAATCTGACGTTTTCAATCTGTTCTCAGAAATCTACCGCAGCGAAAAACAGGAAGAGATGAGCCTGCAGCAGTATCTGCTGGCGTGCCGCGACAACCCTTCCATGTATGCCACCGCCCCGGAACGCATGATGGAGGCGATCGGTGAACCGAACCTGGTCGACACCAGTGCCGACGAGCGGCTCGGACGAATTTTCTCCAACCGGACAATCAAGATCTATCCCGCCTTCGCCGACTTCTACGGCATGGAAGACACGATCGAGAGGATCGTCAGCTACTTCCGGCACGCGGCCCAGGGGCTCGAGGAACGCAAGCAGATCCTCTATCTGCTCGGCCCGGTCGGCGGCGGCAAGTCCTCGCTGGCCGAGCGGCTGAAGAAGCTGATGGAAGAACAGCCGATCTACACCCTGAAGGTCGGCAACAAGATCAGCCCGATCTTCGAATCGCCGCTCGGGCTCTTCCATCCCGAACGGATGGCCAATCTTCTCGAAGACAAGTACGGCATCGCCCGCCGGCGACTGACCGGACTGATCTCGCCCTGGGCCGCCAAGCGGCTCGATGAACTCGGCGGCGACATCGCCCAGTTCAGCGTCGTCAAGCTCGTGCCCTCGCGGCTGCGCCAGATCGGCATCGCCAAGACCGAGCCCGGCGACGAGAATAACCAGGATGTCTCCTCGCTGGTCGGCAAGGTCGACATCCGCCAGCTGGAGACCTACAACCAGTCCGATCCGGACGCCTATTCCTACAGCGGCGGCCTGAACCGCACGACGCAGGGGCTGCTGGAATTCGTTGAAATGTTCAAGGCACCGATCAAGGTGCTGCATCCGTTGCTGACCGCGACCCAGGAAGGCAACTACAACGGCACCGAGAACTTCGGGGCCTTTCCCTATCAGGGAGTCGTGCTGGCGCACTCGAACGAATCTGAATGGCTGCAGTTCAAGAACAACAAGAACAACGAGGCGTTCCTCGACCGCATGCTGGTGGTCAAGGTGCCCTACTGCCTGCGTGTCACCGAGGAAATGCAGATCTACGAAAAGCTTCTGCGCGAAAGCGAACTGTCGGACGCTCCCTGCGCCCCGGAAGTGCTGCCGATCCTCAGCCGCTTCACCGTCTCGACACGCCTCGCCGAGCACGAGAACTCGCCGCTCTACACCAAGATGCGGGTCTATGACGGCGAGAACCTGAAGGACATCGATCCGAAGGCGAAGTCGGTGCAGGAATACCGCGATGCCGCTGGCGTCGACGAGGGCATGACCGGTGTCAGCACCCGTTTCGCCTTCAAGGTGCTGTCGGAAACCTTCAACTACGACACCAAGCAGATTGCCGCCGACCCCGTCCATCTCATGTACGTGCTCGAGCAGGCGATCCGCCGCCAGCAGTTTCCGCACGAACTGGAATCGAACTATCTCGACTTCATCAAGTCGGAACTGGCACCGCGCTATGCCGAATTCATCGGCCACGAGATCCAGAAGGCCTATCTCGAATCCTACAGCGAATATGGCCAGAACCTGTTCGATCGCTACATCGCCTATGCCGATGCATGGATCGAGGACCAGGACTACAAGGATCCCGACACCGGCCAGTTGCTCAACCGCGAAATCCTCGACGCCGAACTGTCGCAGGTCGAAAAGCCCGCCGGCATCGCCAATCCGAAGGATTTCCGCAACGAGGTGGTCAAGTTCACGCTCCGGGCGCGGGCCAAGAACCACGGCCGCAATCCCTCCTGGTCGAGCTATGAAAAACTGCGCAAGGTCATCGAGACCCGCATGTTCGGGCAGGTCGAGGACCTGCTTCCGGTCATCAGCTTCGGTTCGAAGAAGGATACCGCCACCGAGAAGCAGCACACCGAATTCGTGCAGCGGATGGTGGAGCGCGGCTATACGGAACGGCAGGTCCGGCGGCTGGTCGATTGGTACATGCGCGTGAACAAGGCTGGTTGAGGTTGCGGAAAGAGGATGGCTCATGCCGAATTTCATCGATCGCCGCCTCAACCCCCGGGACAAGAGCCTGGGCAATCGCCAACGCTTCATCAGACGGGTTCGGGACGAACTCAAGCGCACGATCAACGAACAGATCCGAAGCGGCAAGATCACCGAGACTGACAAGGAACATCTCGTTCCCATCCCCTCGGCGGGCACGGCCGAGCCCACTTTCCGCCATACCGGCACGAGCGGCCATCGCCAGCATGTGCTGCCGGGCAACAAGGAATTCCGCACCGGCGACCGCATTCCGCGGCCGTCGGGCGGGGCCGGCGAAGGTTCCGGCAAGGGAGCCTCGACCGGCGGCGGCGACAGCGAGGACGACTTCCGCTTCGTGCTTTCGCGCGAGGAAGTGCTCGATCTCTTCTTCGAGGATCTCGAGCTTCCCGATCTGGTGAAGCTCAATCTCAAGGAGGTCAGCACCTTCAAGCCACGACGCGCCGGTTATGCGATCACCGGCTCGCCGACCAACATCAACGTCAGGCGCACGATGCGCAACAGCTACGGCCGGCGCATTGCGCTGAAGCGACCCAAGCTGGAGGAAATCGAGGCGGTTTCACGCGAGATCGAAGCCCTCGAAGCGCAGCCCGATCCGAGCGTCGAGACGACCCAGCGCCTCATCTACCTCAGGCTCAACCTCAAGACCATGGAGCGCCGGCGCAAGTTGATCCCCTATGTCGATCCGGTCGATATCCGCTTCAATCGTTTCGAGCAGCAGCCGATCCCGAGCGCCAATGCGGTGATGTTCTGCCTGATGGACGTGTCCGGCTCGATGGGCGAACGGGAGAAGGACCTGGCCAAGCGCTTCTTCGTGCTGCTGCACCTTTTCCTCAAGCGCCGCTATGAGCGCACCGAGATCGTCTTCATCCGCCACACCCACGAAGCCCACGAGGTCGACGAGGAGACGTTCTTCTACAGCACCCAGAGCGGCGGCACGATCGTCTCCACCGCACTCGAGGAAATGCGCAAGGTCATCCACGAGCGCTTTCCGAGCAGCGAATGGAACATCTACGGCGCACAGGCCTCCGATGGGGACAACAGCTCCGACGATTCCGGCAATTGCGTCTATCTTCTCGACCGCGAGATCATGCGCCTTTGCCAGTACTACGCCTATATCGAGATCATCGACGAGCGCGAGAGCGACATCTTTCGCATGACCGACAACGGCACTTCGCTGTGGAAGGCCTATCGGACCGTCAGCGACCGCTGGCCGAATTTCCAGATGACCCGCATTGCCCGGCCATCGGATATCTATCCGGTCTTTCACAAGCTCTTTGCCAAGCATCAGGACCAGTCGAAGGGGGCTGTCTGATGGACAAGCGCTCTTCGCGGTCTTCGCTCCTGTTCAAGAGTTCCGACTGGAATTTCAAAACGCTCTCGCATGTTTATGACGCCATCGAGGAAGTGGCGATCGACGACCTCGGCCTCGATGTCTACCCCAACCAGATCGAGGTGATCTCCTCCGAGCAGATGCTCGATGCCTATGCCTCGATCGGCATGCCGCTGATGTATCGGCACTGGTCCTTCGGCAAGCATTTCGTGCATGAGGAGTTGCTCTACCGCAAGGGCCGGCGCGGGCTTGCCTACGAACTCGTCATCAACTCGAATCCGTGCATCACCTATCTCATGGAAGAAAACACCATGGCGATGCAGGCGCTGGTGACCGCCCATGCCGCCTTCGGCCATAACCATTTCTTCAAGAACAACTACCTGTTCCAGCAATGGACCGATGCCGGCGCGATCCTCAACTACATGGAATTCGCCAAGGGCTACATTTCACGTTGCGAGGAAATCCACGGCCTTGCCGCGGTCGAGAGGATTCTCGATTCGGCGCACACGATCATGGAACAGGGCGTGTTCCGTTATCGCCGCCCCCCTCGCCTGTCGTCGGAAAAGGAGCGCCAACGCCTGCGCGACCGGCTCGATTACGAGGAACGATCCTATAGCGACCTGTGGCGCACCGTTCCCCACAAGGACGGCGCGACCTTGCCACGCGAGACCGAACGGCAACTGCAGGACCGCAAGAAGGCATTGAAGCTGCCGGAAGAAAACCTGCTCTATTTCCTGGAAAAGAACAGCCTGATCCTGGAACCCTGGCAACGGGAGATCCTGCGGATCGTGCGCATCGTCGCCCAGTATTTCTATCCGCAACGCCAGACCAAGGTGATGAACGAGGGCTGCGCCACCTTCGTGCACTACACCATCATGAACACGCTGTTCGACCGCGGCCGGATCAGCGAGGGGGCGTTGCTCGAGATCCTCGCCAGCCATGCCAATGTCGTCTTCCAGCCGGATTTCGACGATCCCCGCTATTCGCAGATCAATCCTTACGCGCTCGGCTTTGCGATGATGCAGGACATCGAACGCATCTGCGTCGATCCGACCGAGGAGGATCGCGACTGGTTTCCGGAAATCGCCGGCAACGGCGATTGGCGCGGGACATTGCGCGCCGCCTGGGCCGATCATCGCGACGAATCCTTCGTCCTGCAGTACTTGAGCCCGGCGCTGATACGCAAGCTGCGCCTGTTCGTGCTCGACGATCGCGCCGGCGAGAACTTCTACCGGGTCGGAGCGATCCACGACGAACGCGGCTACGAGCGGGTGCGGGCGGCGCTGGCGCACAGTCTCGATCTCAGCGCCAACCAGCCGGATATCCAGGTCATCGACGTCGATCTTCTCGGAGACCGCCACCTGCGGCTGCAGCACACCGTTCAGAACGGCGCATTGCTCGCCGAAGCCAGCCGCGACGCCACGCTCCGGCACGTCCGGAGGCTGTGGGGCTACGATGTCAGCCTAGCTGGCGTGGATGCCGCGACCGGCAGGGTTCTCTACGAGACATCCATCACCAACAACTGAGCGACGCCCTGCGGGTAACTCAGGCGAGCAGTTTCTTCAGGTCGGCCTGCGGATCGGCAAGGATTGCACGACTGGGCTCGATGCCGGATTCCAGCAACTTCTTGCCCGTGACATATGCCTTGGCATCATTGATCGCATCGACGGCGATGAAGCGGCCTTCGCGGAAATACCAGATGGAGAAACTGCCTTCGCGGGCACCGGCACGCAACAGCGTCTCGTCATAGCCCATGTTGAAGCCGGCGATCTGGAGCTTGACATCGTACTGGTCGGACCAGAACCACGGCATCGGCTCGTAGGGCTCGCTGCCGCCGGCAATCACGGATGCCGCGGCTTCCGCCTGGTCCACGGCATTCTGGACCGATTCGAGACGGACCCGCGCTCCCCGCCAGGGCAGGATCGCGCAATCGCCGATCGCGAAGATCGAGGGATCGGAGGTTCGGGCGAACTCGTCGACAACGATACCGTTGCCGACCTCGAGCCCGGCCTCCTTGGCCAGTTGGTCGTTGGGGGTGACGCCGATACCGACGATGACGAAGTCGATCTCGATCACCGAACCGTCGGAGAGTTCGGCAGCGCTGACCCGGCCATTCGTGCCGATCAGGTGGTTCAGACCGATGCCTTCGCGAATGTCGACGTCATGACCTTCATGGATGGAGCGCATGATGTCGGCGGTTTCGCGGGCGGCGACGCGCTGCAGGATCCGCTCGGCCATTTCGATCACCGTCACCTCGAGGCCGAGATGGCGGGCAACGGCAGCGGCTTCCAGCCCGATGTAGCCGCCGCCGATGACCAGCAGCCGGCGGCCGGGGCGCATTTCGTCGACCAGCAGATCGGCATCCTTCTTGTCGCGGGCGACATAGACGCCGCGAAGGTCGCCGCCGATGCTCGGCGGCAGACTGCGCGGCTTCGATCCACTGGCGATGACCAGCGTCTCATAGGGGATCGCGGCGCCATCCTGGGTCTTGACCTGCTTGCGCTCGCGGTCGATTTCCTCGACCCAGGTCGAAAGCCTGACTTCGACGTCATTGTCGCGGTACCATTGCTCCGGGCGGAACAGCAGACGGTCGAAACTCATTTCGCCAAGCAGGTATTTCTTGGTCAGAGGCGGCCGCTGGTACGGCAGGCTGTCTTCCGCTCCGATCATGGTGATCGGACGCGCGTCCTTCAAAGCCCGAAGTTTGGCAGCAAGCGCGAATGCCGCCTGCCCTGCCCCGACGATCACCACTCTGCCTGTCACGATTCCCACTCCCAATCGATTGTAACAGCATCATCCGCCCGGCCGCTGCGAACCGATGGCGATAACGCGAATGCAAACGGGTAGCGCCACCGGCACTCCCCGTCAACCGTGCCGTGAAGCACCGCATCGCATGCCCGGCCTTCCCCATTTTCGCGGAGGAAAAACCAAGGGCATCGATAGCCGCCATCGGGAATACCCTTGACGATGTTCCCCCTATGTTCCAATTGTTCCCTATGACTTCGTCGATCAAGAACTTGAGGCAAGCGGCCCAGCACGGCATGCTCCTGCATGTCGAATGCCGGAAGTGCGGTCATTCCGCGAGCTTCCTGGCTAGCGACGTTGCGAAATTTGCCAACCCGGCGAAACCGCTTGAACTGATCGCTTTTCGCTGCCGCGTCTGCGCGGCCAAGGAAGCGCGGGTGACGGCGGCGGAATTCGACCGGGACCGTAAGCCGGATGTCATCGTCTGGCGGCCAATGCGCCTAAAGTAGAAGCCTCTGGACATATGCGCATATACTCATATAACATTGATATTATGCGATAATGCGGCGCATGGTCGCCGCTTTTTGACCACGAATGCACTTCATCTTCCCCCGCGAGGGACACTCACGATTTGAGGATATGCTTATGGTCACAGTTGTAAAAGGTACAAACGGTCCTGACACCATCTGGCAGAACAGGTACGGACCGGATCTGGAAATCTATACCTATGCCGGCAATGACCGCGTCTATCTCAACCTCGGGGGAAACCTCGGTGGCTTCAACTACGTCGATACCGCATCCGGCAATGACCGCGTCCAGAACGTTTTCGAAGGCGGCAACCTGATCTATCTCGGTACCGGCAACGACACCTATCTCAGCAACGGCTTTTCCACCGCGTCCGATTACTGGGACAAGGTTCTGGGCGGCTATGGCAACGACACCTTCGACGTGTCGACCTACCACAGCGACTACTACGGCCAGAAAGGCAACGACTACTTCTTCTCCGTCGGCTTCAACAACTACTTCAACGGCGGCAGCGGCAACGACACGATCAGCTACGAAACCCAGGACGAGGATCCCGATCTCTTCGATCTCGGCGTCTGGATCGATCTGAGCAAGGGTTTTGCCCGCACCTTCGAAACGACCTACCAGGAAGAACTGGTCAGCATCGAGAACGCCATCGGCACCGGGGTGGCGGACGACATCTTCGGGTCCAGCGCAAACAACACCCTGTGGGGCGATGCCGGGGCCGATATTCTCGACGGACGCGGCGGCAACGACGTCCTCTACGGCGGCGACGGATGGGACGATCTCTACGGCCGTGCCGGCAACGACATCCTGAACGGGGGGCTCGGCTACGATCTCCAGTGGGGCGGCAAGGGCGCCGATACCTTCGTCTTCACCTCCATCCAGGACTCGGTCGTCGGCAAGAACCGCGACGTGATCGAGGACTTCAGCCGCAGCCAGGGCGACCTCATCGACCTGCAGCAGATCGATGCCAACAGCACGGTCGCCGGCAGGCAGGCCTTCCAGTTCATCGGCAATGCCCAGTTCAGCGACACGCCCGGGGAATTGCGTTTCGCCAACGGCATCCTCTCCGGCGACACCAATGGCGACGGCACCTCCGACTTCCAGGTCGCGGTCAACGGCTACAACCGCATGTTCGCCAGCGATTTCCTGCTCTGAATTTCCGGAGAACTTCTGCCAGCACCAACTTCCCGACCGGATGCCCCCGCATCCGGTCGTTTTCTCTGATCAGGCGATATTCACCCAGCGTTTTTCACGGAAGGATTCCGCCATCGCGTGCACCGCGCGCTCGATGCGCAGTCCATCGGTGAAGGTGATTGCCGAAAATTCCTCTCCGGCGATTGCCCGCACGAGCTCGCGGCACTCGATGATCTTGAGGTCGTTGAAACCGAGGCCGTGGCCCGGCGCCGGGATGAAGCGGTCATAGGGCCAGTGTGAGGGACTGGCGAGCACCTTGCGAAAGCCCTGGTCGCTTACCCGCCCGCTGGCCTGATAGATCTCGAACTCGTTCATCCGTTCCTGATCGAAGAGGATCGAGCCGGCCGAGCCGAATATCTGGATGGCGATGCGTCCCTTGCGCCCCCAGGCCGCGCGATTTGCCATCAGCACCGCCGAAATGCCGCCTGAAAACCGCATCAGCACGCTGGCGACATCGTGATTTTCGACAGCGCGGCGGCCGCCGCCCTGCAGCGGCCGTTCGCCGTATGGCTGGCCCATGTCGGCGATCACCGTTTGCGCATGGCCGAACAGGAACCACAGCAGCGAGAGCGGATGGACAGCGAAATCGTCGAGCGCGCCATAGCCGGACGCCGCTTCGCTCTTCCAGTAGAACAGCGCCTCCGGGTCGGCCATGAAATCCTCGTCCATCTCGATGCGGACGTGATTGACCGAGCCGATCGCCCCTTCGGCGATCAGATCGCGCATGTGGCGGATCACCGGGTTCTGGATGTAGTTGTAGCCCATGATGGCGAACCGGCCAGATCTCTGTTGCGCATCGTGCATCCGCTCGGCATCGGCAAGCTTCGGCGCCATCGGCTTTTCGCACCAGACATGCTTGCCGGCTTCCAGCGCTGCGATCGCCATCTCGGCATGGAACTGGTTGGGCGTGGTGATCGAGATCACGTCGACATCGGGATCGGCAAGCAGGTCGCGCCAGTTGCCGGTCGATTTCGCGAAGCCGAGTTCGGAAGCCCGGGCGGCGGCCAGACCGGTATTTGCTTCGGCGAGATGGACGAGCCGCGGTTGCAGCACATCGCCGAAGACCGGGCGAACCGCGTTCCAGGCCAGCGCATGGCACTTGCCCATATAGCCGGTTCCGATCAATCCGACGCCAAGCGGTTTCATGCCATTCCTCCCCGATGAAATTCCTCGCTGGGATTTTTGGAATATCTGGACCATTTTGACAACACGTGGCGGCCGGCATGAAACGCCAGGATTCGCGGAAACCGGGATTCACCTCGTGTTTTCATGGCGATAAAAAATTTCGTGATCTCCCTGGAAAAAACGATATCCTGCGAAATACGGAATGTTTATTTCATATTCGAATTTTGGGCGCGAAACTGTGGAACACGGATGACCAAGGAAACAAACGAACTCACCAAGGTGCCGCGCGATTTCGAGAGCCTGCGCAGCACCATGATCGAACGCAAGTCCGCGATGCCCAAGCGGCTGGCGCAGATCGCAGCCTTCGCGCTCGCCAATCCCGACGAGATCGCCTTCGGGACCGCCGCCAGCATCGCCGCCGCCTCCGACGTCCAGCCCTCCACCCTCGTTCGCCTCGCTCACCATCTCGGCTATGAGGGCTTTTCCGACCTGCAGAGCATTTTCCGGGATCGCCTGCGCGATCGTACCTCGAGCTACGAGGAGCGCCTGATTTCGCTGGAGAAAAGCAATGCCGGCGACGAGGATGCGGCCCTGCTGAACGGCTTTCTGACCGCGGCGGCGCAATCGGTGAACCGGTTGGCAACGACGATCCAGCCGGAAGCCTTCGCAAGAGCCGTCGATACTCTGGCGGAGGCGGAAACCATCTATCTGATCGCCAAACGCCGCGCCTATCCGTTGACAGCGCACATGACCTACGCCTTCTCGAAGCTCA
>JAEWPB010000077.1 GCA_023399465.1 Pseudomonadota bacterium | reverse complement strand
GAACCAGACCGACCAGGACTCGCTGCCGCCCTATCCCGAGCTTGACGACATTCTCGAGTGCCTGGTCGAGCATGAGATGGCGGTCGAGGAAATCGTCGCGCGCGGGCACGACGTGGCAACGGTGCATCGCATCGAGCATCTGCTCTACATCGCCGAATACAAGCGGCGCCAGTCCGCGCCCGGCGTGAAGATCACAAGGAAGAATTTCGGTCGCGACCGTCGCTATCCGATCACCAACCGGTTCCGCGATCGCTGATCGCGAACGCGTTCATGGCGGCGGCGGAAGCAGCGGCTTTCGCCGCCCGCCGTGCCGGCAAGATTGCCTTTGAACGCTTGCATTAATCCTTTCCAAACCAGCTTGCTTAAACGCTTTTTTCCGCTTGCGCCCTAAGGTGAGGACGAATTGGGGCAGGGCATGTCCGGCAGATGCCGGATGGCGGTTCGCAGGGAACCGAGGGAAACACATGGGTTATCAACGGCATCTGACGGCGATCTCCAGCGTTTGGATGATCCGCGGCATCTATGCGGCATGTGCCGTGTTCGTCGTTCTCTTCGCAGCTTCCGTGTTCCTCGTGCTCGACTATTCCGTCTACCAGGCAAACGACTACGGCCTGAAGACCGAGCGCAAGCTCGTGCAGCAGGAGTTCCAGCACCAGATCAACGAGGTTGTGGAATACCAGGCCGAGCTGACATTTCGCGACGACACTTTCGAAGAAGCCCACGCCGCTGCGCCAAGTGACGGATTCATCCGGGAGAACCTGCGGGACTGGCTGTGGAACGATCTCGGTTTTTCCTGGATGGTGCTGACCAATGACAGCCATGCCAGCAGGCTCGCGGTTCGCGACGGCGAGCCGATCAAGCCGGATGGAGCCGACGAACTGCTGTTCTGGATCGACGACCTGCTCTATGAAGCGACGGAAGCCTACTGGGCAAAGCTGAAGCCGACGCAGGACGGTTTCGAACTTCTGACGGAGTCCAGCGACCGCGACACACTTAAGGCGCCGCTGCCCTACATCCACGCCGCCGACATGCGCATGATCAACGGTAGCCTGAGCATCGTCGCCGTCCAGGCCGTCGTGCCGAAGTCCGGCCAGATCGCCAGCGGCCGCGAGCAGCCGGTGCTGATGGTGGCCGTCAAGCCGATCACCACCAAGATGCTAGACAACATGAGCGCGCGGCTGGGGATCGCCGATCTCCACCTCGTCTCCGAAAGCGATGTCGAGGAGCGCCCCGTCGCCTTCACGCCGGTGGGCAAGGGGTTCACCGATGGTCCCTACATGGTTGCCTGGACCCCGAATTCGCCGGGGCCGTATATCTGGAAGACCGCCGCGCCGAGCGTCGCCATCCTTGCGCTTCTGGCCGCCTTCGCCATGGCCTTCATAGGCTGGCGCTTCGGCTTGCTGATCCGTGCCCTGCAGAAGAGCGAGGCGGTCAACCGCTTCATGGCCAAGCACGACGCGTTGACCGGCGTTGCGAACCGCAGCGGCTTCGACGAGGCCCTGAAGCGCGAGATGCGGCGCCTGCCGCATCAGCCTTTCACGCTGATCGCCATAGACCTCGACAAGTTCAAGGCGGTCAACGACCAGTACGGCCACGCCGCGGGCGACACGGTGCTGAAGACGATCGCCGACCGTTTCACTGCCCGCGTCGGCAGCAGGGGCATTGTCGCTCGTCAGGGTGGCGACGAGTTCATGGTCCTGCTCCCGGAGATCACGGACCGCAAGGAGGTCGCGGCGCTCGCAAGCGGACTCGTCTATGACGCCCAGGTGCCCGTCATGGCGGAGGACCTGCTGCTGGCGATCGGCGGCAGCGCCGGGGTCGCCTTCTTCCCCGAGCATGGTGCCAATATCCGCGATCTGATGCACGCCGCTGACGAGGCGCTCTATGCCGCCAAGAACGGCGGCCGCAACCGGGCGATGTTCGCCGGCGAGCTGCCGATTGATCCTGACGTAACGAAAGTTGCCTAGCCTTAAGGAAAGAGCAAAGCTCCCCGGAGCGATTGCCATCCTCCGTGGTCCATCGCTATAAGTGCCCGGTCAGGTGCCCGTTCGCGGGAGAATCGGGAATCCGGTGCAGATCCGGAACGTGCCCAGCGCTGTAAGGCGGACGGTTGAAGCAGGAGGCACTCTCGCAGTGTTTCCTAATGCCACTGGTTGACAGACCGGGAAGGCTGCTGCGACCGGCGGAAGCCAAGTCAGAAGACCGGCCTGACAGGATAGACCGATACCGCGTGGACGGCGGGAGGTTTCGGGGCCGGCACGGCTGGCCCCGGCATTGTTGGGGAGATGACGATGCAACCCGAACCGAAAGACGCGCTCACGCGTACCGAAGCCTTCAGCGACGCCGAGCGCGCAGCCCTCTACCGTGCCATCGAAACGCGACGCGACGTGCGCGACCAGTTCCTGCCCGATCCATTGCCGAAGGATCTCGTCCGCCGCCTGCTGATGGCGGCGCACAACGCTCCGTCGGTCGGCTTCATGCAGCCGTGGAATTTCACCCTGGTCAGCGACCCCGACCGGCGCGAGGAGGTATGGCGGGCTTTCGACCGCGCGAACCGCGAGGCTGCCGAGATGTTCGATGGCGAGCGTGGCGATCTCTACCGTTCGCTGAAGCTCGAGGGCATCCGCAAGGCGCCGCTCAGCATCTGCGTCACCTGCGATCCGACCCGCGGCGGCAAGGTCGTGCTCGGGCGCACCCATAATCCGCGCATGGACGCCTACTCGACCGTCTGCGCGGTCCAGAACCTCTGGCTTGCCGCACGGGCAGAAGGCGTGGGGGTCGGCTGGGTCAGCATCTTCCATGAGGAAGACATAAAAGCGATCCTCGCCATTCCGGATCATATCCAGGTCGTCGCCTGGCTTTGCCTCGGATATGTCGACCAGCTCTATCGGGAGCCGGAGCTGGCGGTGAAGGGCTGGCGCCAGCGGTTGCCGCTTGAGGAACTCGTTTTCGAGGAAAGCTGGGGCGCGAAGCCGAACGACGGATAGCGCGCCGGGGGACTACTGGACCGGCTGTGCCCCGGCCAGCGCCGGGCGGGTCAGGTCGAGGGTGGCGCTGCCGTCGGACAGGAACTCCGGCCCGACCTTGCGGACCTTCGCGTCCGCCGGATCGTAGTCCCGCTCCGGCCGCTGCCCGTCGCCTGAGCCCACAGCCGTCGACGGCGGCGTCTTCGTCCTGATTTCGATGACCGACGAGCGGCTCTTGTCGGGTGGCGAACCGTCGCGCTGCTGCATCTGCTGATGATAGGCCGACAGGTCGCAGCCGCATTCGGATTTCTCGCCGGCCTTGCGGTCGCGGAAGACGAAGGCGTTCTCCATCTCGCGGTAGGGCCGGCCGGTCGAGGCCGAGATCATGTCGGCGGCTTCAGGCGAATAGATCGAATGATAGAAGAGCTCGGTGCCGATGCCGGGGCACATCTGCGCGCAGGTGTTGGCGTCGCGGGCGAAATCGAGCGATGTCGCGTTGGACGAGATAGGGAAGAAGCCGCCATCGCAGCTGCGCACGCACACCGTTCGCAGGCTGCCGCCACGCGTGCCGTCCCCGACCAGCGGGGACATGCCGGGTGTCGGTTCGAGCATGGGGTCGAGCGGGTCTTCGTCGAGTCCGGCAATCATCGCGTCATTGCGCCGTATGGCCTCCTCGCGGTCGGCCTGCATGCGCTCGAACGGTTCGGGCTCGGTGCTGGTGATGCGGGTGTCGTCCTCGAGTGAATTGCAGCCGTTGAGCTCGAGAGAGGCGAGAATGCGCCGGCGTGCCTCCGGGCCGAGCGGCCTGTTGGCGCGGGCTTCGTCGCGCTTGCGGATGAGTTCGAACTTGTCGGCCTCCAGCGCTGCGAGCGCATCCTCGATCTCGCCGCAGATCCCGGCTTCGCGGCCGCCGATGATGACGACGCTGCCGGCGGAACAGCCGAACTGCCGCAGGTCGTTGCGTGCCTGGCGGATCTGAAAGTTTCGCTGCGCGATGGCGTTGCTGTACTGGCGTGCCTCGGCGCTGTTGCCGACGACGGCGACGTCGCTGGTGCGCGCCAGTCTTTCCCGCAGTTTCTCGCAGACCGCGGAGGCACCGGCTTCGGCCGGCGACAGGGCCATCAGCGGCATCAGCAGGAACAGGAAGCGACGCAGACCTTGTTTCACGGATACACCTTAACGTCGGACGAGTTTCAATCGCTATGAATTCGGCATTGCCTGCCGAATGTCGCATGCAGACGCGCATCGCGAAGGGCAGAGGCAACGCAAATAGGACGTTGCAGTGCCGGTGTCATCAAAATTTGCCGTGATCGCACTGCATGGCCGATATGCGGACCGGATATGCGGCAATCCTCCGCCGGCAGCCCGTCGTTGCGCTTCATACGGTCAATTGATCTCGATTGCGACCTATAGTACGAGTCCGGCAATGCGTGACGACAATGACGTTAGCACGATTTTACTGCGTCCGTTGCGCGCTTCCGCGAATTACGACCAACAAGGCCGAATAATATGCGTGTTTCTTCGATACTTCTCAGCCCGCTTTATTTCCTGCAGCTTGCTTCGGGCGCCAAATCCTTTGCCGACAATCCGGTGATCGGCAGCAAATGGCTGAACCGCAAGGGCCTGCATGTCGGCCGCGTTTCGCTGGCGATGAAGATGGCGGCGTGGCGCCGCAAGCGGCTCGAACGGCTGGTCGAGCCCGACCACCGGCGTCAGTACGAGGAAACCGGCTTCGTCAAGATCGAGAATTTCCTGTCGCCCGAGGTTTTCGCCAAGGTGCAGGAGGAACTGGCGAAGGCCGATTTCGACCGCTACGACATGCTGCAGGGGGCGACCGTCACGCGCCGGGCGCTTATCGACGATCTCGATCTCGATGCGCTGCCGGGTTTCAAGGCGGCGCGCAACGATCCGCGCCTTTCCAACCTGCTGCGCTACGTGTCGTCCCACGATGGCCAGCCGCTGCTGGTCCTGCAGGTGGTGATGGCTTTGCCTTCCGCCGCGACCAGGACCGGTGCCGCCGACCCGCAGACGGCGCTGCACAGCGACACGTTCCAGCCGACGGCAAAGGCCTGGCTCTTCCTGCGCGACGTCAACGAGGAGGACGGTCCGTTCGCCTATGTGCCGGGCTCGCACAAGATGACACCGCAGCGGCTGCAGTGGGAAAAGAACATCAGCGAGAATGCCGATGCGATCGCCAACAAGTATTCGGCGCGCGGTTCGCTGCGTATCATGTCGGACGAGCTCGGAAGCCTCGGCTATGGTCAGCCCGTGCCGATGGTGGTCAAGGCAAATACCCTGGTGGTGGCCGATACTCACGGTTTCCACGCCCGCAGCCCGAGCTACAAGCAAACGACGCGGGTGGAAATCTACGGGTCGCTGCGGCGCAATCCGTTCCTGCCCTTCACCGGCCTGCATATCGCCTCGTTGCCCTCGATCCGCTCGAGCATCAATCGTCGGGTGATCAACGCGCTCGCCTTTACGCAAAAACTCGGCATCAAGGGCTCGCCCTGGACCGATGTCGGTCGCGGCAAGGCGGACGAGTGGTCGTCGCGGCTGAAAAACCTCTGAAATCGGGGCTGCATAAAATGAACCGGGGTCCGGTGAGCGAGCGCTCTCCGGACCCTTTTTTATTCCGATATTCCGATCAGGCGGCGCGGGCGCGCGCCAGTGTCATCGGCTCGGGGAGGACGGCGTGCTCGATCGCGGCCACCGCCTTCATCCGGTCGAGCAGGTCGGGCGTGACCTCCCAGGCAATCGCCACGGCATAGACGGAGCCGATCCGGTGCGGCTCGCCGATGCGCTCACCCGGACATCCCATGCGCCGGAACATCCGCTCGAGGAAGACATCGGTGACCGTGACGATGTGCGAGAGATTTGAGGCGAGGCCAAGCTCGCCGACACCGCACATCAGTTCCGCGGCCGCGATCGTCACCTGGTTGGAGGCTCGGTCCTGCGAAATCTCCGGGTCGATGCAGAAGCGGCTGGACTCCCATACCGATGCGCTGCGCACTTCCGGATTGCCGTCGAGCAGGATCGGGAATGTGTCATCGAGCATGTTCGGGCCAAGGGTCGGCAGCAGCCGGAGCGCTCCGCGCAGCCGTCCGTTCGGCGAATAGGACAGAACATAGACCGGGTTGGCACGATCATAGTCGTCGATCTCCCAGTCGCCTTCCACCTGTACGTCCCATTTCAGGAAATCGTGGAACACCTTTTTGCGCAGGCGGAACATGTCCGAGAGTTCCTCGGTGTGCTGGTCGCGGTTGGCGCCGTTGAAAATCTTGATCATCGCTGTCTCCCGTAGGTTTGGTACGGGGAAGAAAGCTGATTTGGTCGTGCAGTTAAACTGTCGGTAGTGACAGCTTACGAATGCATCCTGTGGTTATATAAGCAAAGGGGGCGTCAGGATCTGCGGCGGAGGATGCGGGAGAAGAGGGCACATGGGTCCTGTAGACACGGGTCCTGTAGATCTGGGCGGCCCTGCAGGTAACGCGCGAAGCTTGCGTGTGGCGTATCACGCATATTTGGCACTTCGGTGCCGAGGGGAGACGGAAGGCGCGTTAGCGGGCAGGGCCCCGCTTGTGCGACGCGTGAAAGCGGTCACTTGCGGGGATGCGGATGGTCAGGCGTGCTCGATCAGGC
>JAEWPB010000060.1 GCA_023399465.1 Pseudomonadota bacterium | reverse complement strand
TCGGCGAAGCTGTTCTCGCTGGTGCTGCCGATGGCGACATGGCCGTCCTCGTGCGGCACCACGTAGAGACCGTCGAGATAGACCACCGGCAGCGCCGGATCGACGTCGGCCCTGAGGAGCGCGGCCTGCCCCTTCACAGGCTGGCCAGTCGAAACGGGGAGCGCCCGCGTCACGTCATCGAGCAGCGGAAAGGACTGGTAGCCGGCAGCGACGATCACATGGCCGAAACTGAACCTGCGACCGTCGGCGCTTTCCGCCAGTCCGGCATCGGGATCGATCCGGACAATCCGCGTCGAGGCGGCAACCCGAACGTGACGCGACTGTCGCAACACCGCGCACAGCAGCTCAGTGTAGCGCCGCGGCGAGACCCGCCCGGCAAGCGTGTCCTCGACAAAACCGGCCTCGCCCGCGGCAGGACCGACCCAGCCTTCAACCGGCGGGGCATCGAGGACATTCCACGCAAACCGGCGGGCGCCGCTTTGCCAGAGCGTCTTGCCGTCTTCCTGATGACGGAGCGCGATATCGCGCAGATGCGGCTTCGGCAGCGGCACCAGCCGGCCGCAGCGGCGGTACCCGGCCGAAGCGCCGGTCAGTGCCTCGAGCGCCGCGATCTCGGCTTCGAGCGCAACCAGTGCATCGAACTGGAACTGCTTCTTGTCGGACCAGCGGTGGCGGTCGGGGATATGCGGCATCAGCGCGCCGAGCAGGCCGCCGCTCGCGCCCTGCCCCGGTTCGCCGGCATCGACGAGGAGCGTGTCGATGCCAAGGCGGTCGGCATGGACGGCTGCCCAGAGCCCCATGATGCCGGCGCCGACGATCAGCAAGCCAGACGACGATTGACCCGCCGCCGCTGTCGGATTATCGGCTATAGCCATGACAGATCCACATCCCGAAAACACCTCCGCGATCGAAGGCCAGCGCCTCGAATGGCGCGACGGCGATATGCCCTATTCCGAGGCATTTGGCGACCATTTTTATTGCCAGACCGATGGCCGGCTGGAATGCGGCCATGTGTTCCTCGGCGGCAACGGCCTGCCGGAACGCTGGCAGGCGGGCGGGCCGTTTCTGATCGGCGAACTCGGCTTCGGCACCGGCCTGAACTTCTGCGAGACATGGCGCCAGTGGAAGACCGCGCGAAAGCCCGACGGCCGGCTGCATTTCATGTCCTTCGAACTCTTCCCTATGCAGGCCGATGAAATATCGCGCGCGCTGTCGCACTGGCCGGAAATCGACGCCGAAAGGCAGGCGCTCGTCGCCGCCTGGCCGGCCGAGCCCCACGGCACCGTCTCGCTCGCCCTCGACGACCAGACGAGGCTGACGGTGGTCTGCGGCAAGGCGCTCGACGGCGTGCAACGTGCCGAGCCCGGTTTCGATGCCTGGTATCTCGATGGTTTCGCCCCGTCGCGAAATGCGGAGATGTGGTCGCCCGAACTGATGCAGGCGGTGTTCGACAGGACCCGGGAAGGCGGCAGCTTCGCCACCTATGCCGCCGCCGGCTTCGTCCGCCGCAACCTGATTGCTGCGGGCTTTGCCGTCGAACGACGCAAGGGATTTGCAGGCAAGCGCGAAATGCTCTGCGGCGTGCGCGCCCCGTCCACCTGACGAAACTAGCCGGCCGCTTGTCCGGCGCGCTGCTCCTGCACGCCGTCGAGCCAGGTCGCGATCTTCGCCTTCAGCGCGTCGGGGCTGACCGGCTTTGCCAGTTGATCGTCCATCCCGGCATCGAGGCAGAGGCTGCGATCGACCTCCGGCGGATAGGACGTCATGCCGACAATCGGCACATGGACATCGTCGCCGGAGACGCGTTCATGCTCGCGGATGCGACGGGCGGCCTGGAAGCCACTGAGCGTCGGCAACAGGATATCCATCAGGATCAGCCGCGGACGACGGCGCTCCCATATGTCCACGACCTCGCCGCCATCGGCGACGATGGTGAAGTTGAGCCCGGTCTCCTCGAGAATGCGGGCGAACACGATCTGGTGGACTTCGTTGTCCTCGGCCACGAGAATGTCGAGGGCTTCCGGTCCTTCGCGCTTTTCCTCCAGCGCCGGCATGGGCGCATCGGACGTCTTGGCCAGCGCATCCGCCAGCGCCGCATGCAGGACGTCGGCTCGGACCGGACGCACGAGATTTGTCGATACCGCCAGGCACCCGGATCCTGTCGCACCGATCGCAATGATCGGCAGCGCCTGCAGGCGGGCGTCCGTCCTGATGCGATCGATCAGATCGGCAGCATCCGCACAGTCGCCGATCAGCAGGCAGTCGACGGGCAGCGCGAGATCGAACGAGGCCTCGAGGACGGCGAATGCGATCTCGCCGCTCTCGACGGCGCAGCCGTCGAGCCCCCAGCGGGAAAGGAGGTCTGCCAGAAGGTTGCGGTCGCGTCCGTTCTCACTAACCGCCAGCACACGCGCGCCCCGTATCTCGTCGACCCGCAGCGGCACCGTGCCGTCATCGATGACGAGCGCCTCGCCTGTCTCTACCCCGGCTTCTGCCGCAGGCTCGTCGACGAACATGCTGAAGACATGGGCGCTGCCGTCGCTCGCCAGGAAGCGCTCGATCAGCATCGGATGCGCCGTCCCGCTCACCGGATCGATACAGGCGACGGTCTCTTCGATGTCATAGATGAGCGCACGCCACTCGGTGATCTCGCGGTCGGCGGCAATCCCGCCGCCATTCAGTTCGCCACTCTTGCGCCCGGGAAACAGGTCGATCCCGAGGCCATGGAAATCGGCATAGGCACGGTTGACCGCGACATAGCGCAGTTCACTGTCCTTGATGCACGCCGGACGGTCCAAATCCCGGATCCGGTTGCACGCAATTGCCAGCAGATCGTCCTGTGCCACAGCCAATTCAGCTTTCCTGGATATCGCCACTCTGCCAACACCTACCACTGGCGTTTTTAAGAAGCCGTTAACCTTGCATTCCAACTTGTCGCGCCCGTTTGCATGCGAGCGATGTATCTGGCGTAATGCGGGAACCAAGGTTGTTTCTTTCTCATAGGCAAACCGATGACTGCCGATGCGGCATTTCACCACCGGCGATCGCATCTGACGGATGGCACGAGGGCTCGTTCATGGCAGAGCCCTTAAAGAACCTCCTGCACCCCGGCCTTGTCGACGACATGGCCGCGACCATCCGAGCGGCGGACGACTGCTTCGATGCCGCTCTGTTTTGTGCCGTCGCCAAACGCAACCTGGACCGATTGGAGCTGATGGAGCGAGCCCAGCAGATCCGCGATGCGCTCTTTCAAACGCTGCCGCAACCTTTCATCGCGGCAGCGAAGGTCCTGGCAGACAGCCTGCCCACGCCGGGAAAACCCGGCCTTTCCGGCTGGGCATTGCTCCCGGTCAACCAGTTCATCGCCGAACGCGGATTGGGCGACTTCGATGTCGCGCTCGACCTTCTGAAGAGGCTCACGCCGCATTTCACCGCCGAATTCGGCATTCGCCCTTTCGTGCACGCCGATCAGCCGCGCGCCCTGGCAACGATTACCGGGTGGGTGACACACCAGAACCACCATGTCCGGCGGCTGGCAAGCGAAGGAACCCGACCGCGCCTTCCCTGGGCCATGCGCCTGCCGCGCCTGATCAAGGATCCTGAACCCTTGCTGCCTATACTGGAAGCGCTTCTTGATGATCCCGAGGACTACGTCCGCCGCTCCGTCGCCAACAGCCTGAACGATATCGCCAAGGACCATCCTTCGCTTGTCGCCGATTTCGTCGGGCGACATCTGGCCGATGCCTCGAAGGACCGCCGTGCCCTCTTGCGCCACGCCTCGCGCACGCTTCTCAAGAAGGGGCATGTCAAGGCGCTCGCCAATTTCGGTTTCGGCGACGCCACCGGGTTGGCATGTGGTGCCCTGACTCTTGCCAATCGCCAGATCCTCTTCGGCTCCGCGCTCGATTTCTCCACGCGCATCCACAACGCGACCGACGCGGCAAAGCAGGCGATGCTCGACTACGCCGTCCACCACCGCAAGGCCGACGGATCGCTGGCCGCGAAGGTGTTCAAATGGAAGGCGCTGACGCTTTCCCCCGGCGCGACGCTGGATATCTCGAAGCGGCACTGGTTCCGGCCGATCACCGCCCGCCGCTACTATGGCGGTATGCATCGCCTTGTCATTCTCGTAAACGGCGAGGAAGTCGAAGCGGCCGATTTCGACCTGATTCTCGGCTGATTTGGCTGCCGCCGTCTCGCAGTTGCGAAACAATGACTTGACTTTTTCGGCCAGAACCGCCAAATGCGATCCAGCTTTCACCCTTTCGGCCGCCGCGTGAGCGTGCCCCTGCAACAGATCCAACACAGCAGGAGAAGGAAAAAAGCGCTTGAACATGGCGGCCCGGATGGCCGCTCGAATGCGCTGGAAAGCTCTTTCCAACACACAAGTTCCCATTTCACGCGGGGTTCTTGACGCCAGAGGCATAACTGGACGGCATGGGGCCGCTCCGGTCGCGTGGCTTTTGGCGCCCCCGAAAGGTTTTGATTTGACCCTCTTTCATGAACTTGGCCTGTCCAAGCAGATTGTTGCCAACCTCTCCCAGCAGGGCTACGAAAAGCCCACCCCGATCCAGCAAAAGGCGATCCCTCTCGTGCTCTCGGGCCGGGACCTGATCGGCCTTGCACAGACCGGTACCGGCAAGACGGCCGCGTTCGGCCTGCCGATGATTGAAAAGCTGCTTGCCGATGGCAAGCGCCCGGATCCGCGCAACATCCGCGCCCTCGTTCTGGCGCCGACCCGCGAACTGGTGAACCAGATCGCCGCCAACCTGAAGATCTTCGTCAAGAACACGCCGATGAAGATTGGCGTTGTCGTCGGCGGCGCCTCGATCAACCGCCAGCATGACCAGCTGTCGCGTGGCGTTGACATTCTGGTCGCGACCCCCGGCCGCCTGCTCGACCTCATCGCCCGCAAATCGGTAACCCTGACCCAGGGCCGCTACCTGGTGCTCGATGAAGCCGACCAGATGCTCGATCTCGGCTTCATCCACGATCTGCGCAAGATCTCCAAGCTGGTTCCGAAGAACCGCCAGACCCTGCTGTTTTCGGCGACCATGCCGAAGTCGATTGCCGACCTCGCCGCCGACTACCTGACCGATCCGGTCACCGTCGAAGTGACGCCTCCGGGCAAGGCTGCCGACAAGGTCGAGCAGTACGTGCACTTCGTCGGCGGCAAGAACGACAAGACCGAGATCCTCAAGCAACAGCTCAACGCAAACCCCAAGGGTCGGGCCATCGTCTTCCTGCGCACCAAGCACGGTGCCGAGAAGCTGATGAAGCATCTCGACCATGTCGGCTTTGCCGCGGCTTCCATCCACGGCAACAAGAGCCAGGGCCAGCGCGAACGCGCGCTGAAGGGTTTCAAGGATGGTGACGTCAGCGTTCTCGTCGCAACCGACGTTGCCGCCCGCGGTATCGACATCCCCGACGTGACCCATGTCTACAACTACGACCTGCCCGAGGTGCCGGATGCCTACGTCCATCGTATCGGCCGCACCGCGCGCGCCGGCCGTGATGGCATTGCCATCGCCTTCTGTGCACCGGACGAACATCGCCTGCTGCGCGACATCGAGCGCCTGATGGGCATCGAGATCGCCACCGGCGGCGGCGAGCGCCCGGCCGATCTCGGCCGCGGACCCGCTGGTAACGCCCGTTCGGGTAATCGCGGCCGCGGCGGCAATGGCAATGGCAGCGGAAATGGCCAGGGGCGCTCCGAGCGTCGCGGCGAAGGCCGCCCGCAGCGTCCGCGCTTCCAGGATCGCGAGGGTGCCCGCCCCGAAGGCGAGCGCGCCGAGCGTCAGCCGCGGGAAAACAACCGCAACGCCGAGTTCCGCGGCCAGCGCGCCAATGAACGCGCTCCCGGCGCCGATGGCGATTTTGCCGCCCGTCCGGCCCGTAAGCCGCACCGCAAGGGCCAGGGCGGAGGCGGCCATGCCCATGAAGCCGGCGCAAGCCGCGACAACCACCAGGGTCGTCCGCACCGCGGCAATGGCGAGAACCGCCACCAGCCGCAGACACCGGGCCGCGAGGGCGGCAATGGCGGAATTCGCCGCAAGGCCGACAATCGCAACGGCCAGCGCCGCGGCGCATAAAAGGTCTTCACGAGAATGCAGAGGGCGGCGGAAGAAATTCCGCCGCCTTTCTTATGTCTGGCGCTGGTCTTGTGCCTCACGCTGGACCTGGGCCACACTCCGGTTCGTCAGATAGACGCCGAAGCCGACGACGACGGTGCCGAGCACCATCGGCCAGGTCAGTGGTTCGCCGAAAATGATCGCCGCCTCGACCGCGGCAAGCGGCGGCACCAGATATATGAGCGAGGCCGCGCGCGACACCTGTCCGCGCCGGATGAGATAGAGCAGCAGCGCCACCGCCCCCATGGAAATGCCGATCACCGACCAGGCGAGCGTGGCGAAGAAGCCGAAGCCGAACTCGATCGGGCGATCCTCCAGCGCCAGCGCGAAAGGCAGGGTGACGCAAAGCGCGCCGACATACTGAAAAACGGCGATCGCCCGGATGTCCCCGCGCTCGAGATAGCGTTTCTGGTAGAGCGTGCCCGCGGTGACCGCCGCCATGCCGACGACATTGACGATGATCGCATAGGCCGGAACGCTGCCCACACCCATGTCGGCGGCAAAGAGCTTCGGCGCCACGGCGATGGCGATGCCGGCAAAGCCGATGCCGAGCCCCGCCTTCTGCAGGGGCGAAAGGCGCTCGCCCAGGAGCGACGTGGCGGCAAGCCCCGTCAGCAACGGCTGCAGCCCGGCGATGATGCCCGACAGCGCCGCCGGCACGCCCTGCCCGATCGCCCACCAGACCATGCCGAGATAGATGCCATGCAGGAACATCCCTGAGACCATGGCATGCCACACCGAGACCCGGTCCTTCGGCCAGACGGCGCCGCCGATCCGGCAGACCATGTAGAACAGGACGATGGCCGTGGCGTAGCGCACCGACAGGAAGGTCAGCGGCCCGGTGAAGATGGTGGCGAATTTTGCCACGACCCAGCCCGTCGACCAGAGCAGAACAAAAAGAGCCGGGGCGATCCGGTCGAGCATGCTAACTCCAGAAGTCGGGAGCGTCCGGCAGGCGACCCGGATGGAAATCGCACCGCAACGCTCGGGGTCGGATATGTTGACGAGAATGCCCGACGTTCCGGCGGCGCCATGAACCAACATCACGTGCCGAAAAAAAGTGCAGGGCGCCTACGCCGCGTTCAAACTACGAATCAGTCGATCTATGTTTCGTAACGCGTTCTGCAAGTACGACGCGGCGAAACCCGAAACAACCCGATAATCCGATGGGCGAAAAACTCCGTCGGCAAATGCGCACGCTTCTTGCTTTACCTTCCTCAGTGTACTCAAATGACGAAAAAACGGGGACAGCGCTGTTGGCATTTGATGAAATGATGATTGCGGACGAGGGTCCGCGCCAACCCTATCAAGATTATTTCAACTGGTATTCCGGCCAGGATCGCGGCCACCTGATCACGAAATCCCGGGATGCGGAGAACATCTTCCGCAAGACCGGCATCACCTTCGCGGTTTACGGCCACGCCGACTCGTCCGAAAAACTCATCCCGTTCGACATCATTCCGCGCATCATATCGGGCCGCGAGTGGCGCAAGCTCGCCCAGGGTATCGAGCAGCGGGTCATCGCCCTCAATGCCTTCCTCGACGACATCTATCACAAGCAGGAGATCATCCGCGCCGGCCGCATCCCACGCGAACTGATCGAAAGAAACACCGCCTTCCTGCCGCAGATGATCGGCTTCCGTCCGCCGGGCGGGGTCTATACCCATATCGTCGGCACCGATATCGTGCGCACCGGCGAGGACCAGTTCTACGTGCTGGAGGACAACGCCCGCACGCCGTCCGGTGTCAGCTACATGCTGGAAAACCGCGAGACGATGATGCAGATGTTTCCGGAACTGTTCCATCGCAACAAGGTGCAGCCGGTCGAGAACTATCCCTACCTGCTCCGCCAGAGCCTGGCCTCGCTCGCCCCTCCCGGCTGCACGACCAAGCCGCGCGTCGCCGTGCTGACGCCCGGCATCTACAATTCCGCCTATTACGAGCATTCGTTCCTCGCCGACATGATGGGCGTGGAACTGGTCGAGGGCTCCGATCTCCGGGTCATCGACGGCAAGGTGAAGATGCGCACCACCCGCGGCTACGAGGCGATCGACGTGCTCTACCGCCGCGTCGACGACGATTTCCTCGACCCGCTGACCTTCCGGCCGGATTCGGCGCTCGGCGTGCCGGGGATCATGGACGTCTACCGCGCGGGCAACATCACGATTGCCAATGCGCCGGGAACAGGCATTTCCGACGACAAGGCGATCTATTCCTACATGCCCGAGATCGTCGAGTTCTACACCGGGCGCAAGGCGCTGCTGGAGAACGTGCCGACCTGGCGGTGCTCCGAACCCGACAGCCTGAAATACGTCCTCGAAAACCTCGCCGAACTCGTCGTCAAGGAGGTCCACGGGTCCGGGGGGTACGGCATGCTGGTCGGGCCGACCGCAAGCAAGAAGGAACGCACTGCCTTTGCCGAGAAGCTGAAGGCCCGGCCCGGCAACTACATCGCCCAGCCGACATTGTCGCTGTCGACGGTGCCGATCCTGGTCAACAAGGGCATTGCCCCGCGGCATGTCGATCTCAGGCCCTACGTGCTCGTTTCCGACAAGGTGAAGATCATTCCCGGCGGGCTCACCCGCGTGGCGCTGAAGGCCGGCTCGCTGGTGGTCAATTCCAGCCAGGGCGGCGGCACCAAAGACACCTGGGTGCTGGAGGACTAAGGCCATGCTCGGACGAACCGCAAACGGACTTTACTGGATGTTCCGCTATATCGAGCGCGCGGAAAACACCGCCCGCCTCGTCGATGCCGGCCTGCGCATGTCGCTCACCCGCAGCGGCGCCTCCGACGAGGACTGGGACGGCGTGTTGCACAGCGCCGGCGTTCATAACGCCTACGCCACTGTGCATTCGAAGACCACCTCGGCCGATGCCGTCGACTACCTGCTGCGCGACCCCTCCAATCCGTCGAGCGTCATGTCGTGCATCGATGCCGGGCGCAACAATGCCCGCATGGTGCGCACGGCGCTTACCCGCGATACCTGGGAAGCGACCAACGAATGCTGGATCGATCTCAAGCAGTTGCTCGCACGCCGGCTGAAGCCGGCCGACCTGCCGGAGGTCATCGAAGCCATCAAGCGGCGCACCGGCCTGATCCGCGGCGCGTTCCACGGCACGATGCTGCGCAACGAGATCTTCAACTTCGCCCGTATCGGCACCTTCATCGAGCGCGCCGACAACACCAGCCGTATCCTCGACGTCAAGTACTACGTGCTGCTGCCGTCGCTCTCCTATGTCGGCTCGTCGCTCGACAACGCGCAGTGGGAATCGATCCTGCGCTCGGTGTCGGCGCAGCGCTCCTACGGCTGGGTCTACGAGGCCGAATACAAGCCGGCCAATATCGCCGATTTCCTGATCCTCAATCGCCAGATGCCGCGTTCGCTCGCCTTCTCCTACCAGAAGATCGTCGAGGAACTCGCCTATCTCGAAAAGGAGTACGGCGAGCGTCATGACGCGCACGAGACCGCGGCGGCGATCTCGGACGACCTGAAGAGCAAGGCGATCAAGGACATCATGGACAACGGCCTGCACGAGTTCCTGGAGGACTTCATCCGCCGCAACAACCAACTCGGCCACCAGATCTCCACCGGATACCGTTTCTACCAGTAGGCGATAATCGGCTCCACCGGGACAGCAAGCATGCGTTTGAGAATAAGCCACGTCACCGAATACCACTACGACCAGCCGGTGCAGTTTTCGCTGCAGCGGCTGCGGCTGATGCCGCGCAGCCATGCCGGTCAAACCGTCGTCGGCTGGAACGTTGCCGTCGAGGGCGCGCATATCGAGGTCGAGTATGACGACCAGTTCGGCAATCACGTCAATCTGGTATCGAGTGAAGGCCATCAGAGCGTGACCCG
>JAEWPB010000051.1 GCA_023399465.1 Pseudomonadota bacterium | reverse complement strand
GATCCAGGGCATCGGCGCCGGCTTCGCGCCCGCAATCCTCGATCGTGAGATCTACGACGAGGTCGTTACCGTCACCAACGACGAGGCCTTCGAAAACGCGCGCCTCGTCGCCCGCCTCGAGGGCGTTCCCGTGGGCATTTCCTCGGGTGCAGCGCTGGCCGCCGCGATCAAGGTCGGCAGCCGCCCGGAAAATGCCGGCAAGAACATCGTCGTGATCATTCCCTCCTTCGCCGAACGCTACCTCTCGACGGCGCTGTTCGAGGGTCTCGGCGGCTGATCCACCAACAATCGAGTTTCGCAAGGGCGCTTCGGCGCCCTTGTCCATTTTCGGCGGGATTGACCCGCTGCATTCATCTCGATCGCGTCAGTTGCGACACTCACCCGGAGCTTAGTCGGGCCAGCGGATCCCACAGGGCCCCACGCACCGGGGGCGACAGCGTGACGGCCCTGCATCAATAGAACCGACGGCTCGGCTCACGCCGCCGACTGCAGCCGCTCGCCGGCAATGCGATAGGAAATCGCCTCGGCGAGATGGATACGCCCGACGGTTTCCTTGCCTTCGAGATCGGCAAGCGTGCGTGCGACCTTGAGCACCCGGTGATAGCCGCGCGCCGAGAACTTCAGCTTCTCCGCCGCATCCCGCAGCAATTGCCAGCCGGCATCATCGGGCGCGGCCAGCGTTTCGATGAGCGCGGTGGCGCAGCGCGCATTTGTACCGATTTCGGGCAGGCCGGCGGCCCTGAACCTTTCGCGCTGCATCTCGCGGGCGCGGGCAACCCGACTGGCAACAGCGGCACTCGCTTCCGCTGCCATCGGGCGAATGAGGTCGGTGGCAGAAACCGCGGGCACATCGATGCGGATGTCGATACGATCCATCAGGGGGCCGGAAATCCGCCCCTGGTATTCGCTCATGCAGCGCGGTCCCCGCGCGCAACTGTGGCCGGGCTCGCCGGCCATGCCGCAGCGGCACGGATTCATGGCCGCGACGAGCTGGATATTGGCGGGATAGGAAACCCGGTGATTGGCGCGGGCTATGATGCATTCGCCGGTTTCGAGCGGCTGGCGCAGCGCATCGAGAACCTGCGGGGTGAACTCGGGAAGCTCGTCAAGGAAGAGCACGCCCTGATGTGCCAGTGACACCTCGCCGGGCCGCGCCCGCAGTCCACCGCCGACCAGGGCAGCCATGGTCGCGGAATGATGCGGCGTGCGGAACGGCCGGCGGTCGGACAGCTTGCCGCCGGACAACTGTCCGGCAATCGAGTGGATCATCGATACTTCGAGCAGTTCGGCAGCCGTCAGCGGCGGCAGGATCGACGGCAGCCGCGATGCCAGCATAGATTTCCCTGATCCCGGAGGTCCGACGAAAAGCAGATTGTGCCCGCCTGCCGCTGCCACTTCCAGCGCCCGCTTGGCACTTTCCTGGCCTTTGATGTCGGCCAGATCGGGAAGGTTTGCGGGATTGGCGCGGATCGCCGGTTTGGGACGGCTCAGCACCTGTGTGCCGCGGAAATGATTGGCGAGCGCGATCAGGCTGCGCGGCGCGAGAATGTCGATCTCGGCCCCCGCCCAGGCGGCCTCGGCACCGCTTTCAGCCGGGCATATCAGCCCCTTGCCGAGTGCATTGGCGCCGATCGCCGCCGGCAGTGCCCCTGCCACCGCAGCAATCGTGCCGTCGAGATTGAGTTCGCCGATGACGACGTACCCGGCAAGCGCGTCGCCAGGTATTGCCCCGAGCGCGGCCATCAGCCCGAGCGCGATCGGCAGATCGAAGTGCGAGCCTTCCTTCGGCAAGTCGGCGGGCGCCAGATTGACGGTCACCCGTTTCGGCGGCAGCGACAGCCCCGAGGCATGCAGCGCCGCCTGCACCCGTTCGCGGCTTTCGGCCACTGCCTTGTCGGGCAGGCCGACGATCTGCATCCCGACCTTGCCGGGAGCCACCATCACCTGGACATCGACCGGCACACCCTCGATGCCCTGAAATGCAACCGTACTGACGCGCGCCACCATGTTCCATCCCCGTCCGGCCACCCTATACCCTGCCTTGCATGGGCCACAGGACGCAATCTGGCATGGAATCAGGAATAGAACAAGAACATTTGCGGAACGATTTTCAGCCACACCGTGTGCCGCGGTTGCATCGGGTTGCAGCGCTGGCCGGCAGGAGAACAAATTCGCGCTTGTCCGCCGGCACAAAGTGGCGCCGGCAGGGCGGTTGCGGGGCGCCCCGGGACAGCCGGGACAACCCACGATCGATCAGGCGCGCTTGCGCTCGATCGCATCCCAAAGCAGGCTGGCGACATCGGCGCCGCCGAACTTCTTGACCTCGCGAATGCCGGTCGGCGAGGTGACGTTGATCTCCGTCATGTAGTCGCCGATGACGTCGATGCCGACGAACAGGAAGCCACGTTCGCGCAGCGACGGACCGATGCGCTTGCAGATCTCGATCTCGCGAGCCGTCAGTTCGGTCGCCTCGGCGCGGCCGCCGACATGCATGTTGGAGCGGCTGTCGTGCTCGGCGGGCACGCGATTGATGGCGCCGACGGGCTCGCCATCGACGAGCAGGATGCGCTTGTCGCCCTTGCGCACATCAGGCAGATAGGCCTGGGCGATGAAGGGCTCGCGGAACATCTGGCCGAACATTTCGAGCAGCGACGAGAGGTTGCGGTCGTCGCGGGCGGAATGGAATACCCCGGCGCCGCCATTGCCATAGAGCGGCTTCAGGATGATGTCGCCGAGTTCCTCGCGGAAGCGGCGGATCTCGGCCGGATCGCGGGTGATCAGCGTTTGCGGCATCAGATCGGCAAATTCGGTGACGAAGATCTTTTCCGGCGAGTTGCGCACCCAGGCCGGATCATTGACCACCAGCGTCTTCGGATGGATGCGCTCCAGAAGATGGGTGGTGGTGATGTAGGCCATGTCGAAGGGCGGATCCTGGCGCAACAGCACCACGTCCATGGTCGCCAGGTCGATGCGCTCCGGTTCGCCAAGCGTCACGTGGTCGCCCGCAACGTCACGCAGTTCCATCGGCTCGACCGTGGCGTAGACCGTACCGTCGCGCAGACTGAGACGCTCGGGCGTGTAGTGAAACAACCGGTATCCGCGCGCCTGGGCTTCCATGCTCATGGCGAAAGTAGAATCGCCCGCGATGTTGATGCCGGAGACATGGTCCATCTGGACCGCTACATTCTTGATCTTCGCCATTGCCTGTCCTTTGCGTGGAATCCCGATTCATTTAGGGGCCTGGCCCCTCAAACGCAACGGGCATTCCCGCTTTGCAGGCAAGATGCCTCAGGCTGCGCGCGCCGCATCCCGCATCGCCTTGAGCACGTTCTTGAGGCGGTAGGCCATGGCGATCGGCGCCGGAAACGGCTTGCGCAGGAAAGCGACCTTCTTCAGGTAGTTGTCGATCCTCCAGGTGGCCCAGGTGCCGCCGGCGAAATAGCCGATGTCGCCAGCCTTGAGGACGCTTTCGACCCCGTCTTCCGAGGTGACATGCACCTCGCCTTCCAGGATGATCACGGTCTCGTCCCAGTGGAAGTACCAGCGGAAGGTGCCTGCCGTGCAATCCCAGACGGCAGTCTGGGCCGCTTCGTCGGGGCTGCGCGAATGCTCGGCGACGCGGGCGACGGGATTGCCGCTGAGGATCCAGGAAGGTTCGATCGGGGCGGGCTGCAGTTCCAGCCCGAATGCCGAAGCCGCGACCACCGCCGGCGCATCGCTGCCCGCGGTCGCCGGCATCGGGATCGCCCGCGCCATCGTTGCCGCCGCCGTTGCTGCCATCAATTTCCAGGCCATCTGGTCCCCCTTCCGCAATCCGGATTTTGCGGGAACATTAGGTCGCAGCCGTAACAGCCGCGTTCAGGCTGTCGCTAAAATTTTAGCGATACGTCGTTTTCATCGAAAGGATCGCCTCAGAATGCGTCCTGAAAATGACGTGGCAGCCGGCCGGGGCGAACGGCAACGATATCGTAGCGCTGCGACAACCTCGCGTACTGGTCCTGTCTTGCCAGCCAGAGGTCGCTGGCGGCGCGGATCCGCCTTTGCGCTGCATGGCCGACGGCATCGACCGCCGCGCGTTCGTCGCGGCGCGCCTTGACCTCGACGAAAATGACTAGATCGCGCTTGCGGGCGATGATGTCGATCTCGCCGAGCCGGGTGCGATGGCGAAGGGCGACGATGCGATAGCCCTTGAGCAGCAGATACAGGGCGGCGACGTATTCGGAGAAACGCCCGCGGCGCTCCGCCCTGCGTCGCCCGTCGCTGTTGCGCTCAGCGCCCATCCTGCCCCTTGAGTTCGAGAAGCCGCTGATAGAGGTCCTTGCGCGCCAGACCGGTGATCTTCGCCGCTTCGCCGGCCGCCTTCGCCACCGGCAGATCTGCCGCCAGTTTCAGGAGCAGGCCGTCGACATCTTCGCCGCTCGGCGCTTCCGGCGCCGATGGCGGACCGACGACCAGCACGATTTCGCCCTTGACCGTCCTGTCGCGGTATTCTTCCGCGAGCGCGCCGAGAGTGTCGCGGCGAAACTCCTCGAACGTTTTGGTTAGTTCACGGCAAACCGAGGCCTGTCGCCCGCCGCCCAGTACCTCGGCGGCTGCAATCAGGGTCGCACCGATCCGGTGCGGCGATTCAAAGAAGATCAGCGTCGCCGGGATGCCGGCGAGTTCCGCCAACCGATCACGCCGGGCCTTGTCCTTGGTCGGCAGAAAGCCGGCAAACAGGAACGCGTCGTTCGGAAGGCCGGAGCCGACAAGCGCTGCCAACGGCGCCGACGCTCCCGGGATCGGCACGACGCGATGCCCGGCGTCGATCGCCAGTTGCCCCAGGCGATAACCGGGATCGGAAACCAGAGGTGTTCCCGCATCGGAGACCAGTGCCACCGACTTGCCCTCGTCGAGTGCCTGGATCAGCCTCGGGCCGACTTCGTTGGCGTTGTACTCATGATAGGCATAGGGGCGTCCGCGGATGCCGTAGCGCTCGAGCAGCACGCGGGTGACCCTGGTATCCTCGCAGGCAAGCACGTCCGCCCCCGCCAGGGTTTCGAGCGCCCGCAGCGTGATATCGCCGAGATTGCCGATCGGGGTCGCCACCAGATAGAGCGCCGGCTCCAGCGGCCGGGCGGGGATCGCCACGTTGCCGACGCGGTAGCTGCGGGCGCCATCAGTACTCTGGTCATGTTCACTGGTCACGGGATACTCTGCCTTCCACTGCTGTTTCGCCTTTATGGGCGAGCAACGCCCGGCGGGCAAGGGTCGCAAATCCTGTGATTCCTTTGTGGATAGTTACCTAAAGCAGCGTTTTGGCAAACCACGCGAGCCAGACCCCTTGCATTGCAAGGCCGAAATCTGCCATTTTGCCCGTCCACATCAGCCGGTCCAGGGCCGGAAAGCGAAATACTGCCGACCCGTTTGCGGGAAACCGGCAACGTTCGAGAGCGGTAGTGTCCCATGCGTATTACTATTGAGCGGTCCAATCTCCTGAAATCGCTGAACCACGTTCACCGCGTGGTCGAACGGCGCAACACGATCCCGATCCTTTCCAACGTCCTGCTGCGGGCCGACGGCACCAGCCTCGAGATGAAGGCGACCGACCTCGATCTCGAAATCACCGAGGCAACGCCGGCCAACATCGAACAGGCCGGCGCGACCACCGTTCCGGCGCATCTCCTCTACGACATCGTCCGCAAGCTGTCCGACGGCTCGGAGGTCATGCTCGCGACCAATCCCGACGGCTCGTCGATGTCGGTGACCTCCGGCCGCTCCAAGTTCTCGCTGCAGTGCCTGCCGCAATCGGACTTCCCCGACCTGACCGCGGGCAGCTTCAGCCACACCTTCCGCCTGAAGGCCGCGGATCTCAAGATGCTGATCGACCGGACGCAGTTCGCGATCTCCACCGAGGAAACCCGCTACTACCTGAACGGTATCTTCTTCCACACCATCGAAAGCGGCGGCGACCTGAAGCTGCGCGCGGTCGCAACCGACGGCCACCGCCTGGCGCGTGCCGACGTGGAGGCTCCTTCCGGCTCGGAAGGCATGCCCGGCATCATCATCCCGCGCAAGACGGTGGGCGAGTTGCAGAAGCTCGTCGACAGCCCGGATACGCTGGTAACCGTCGAGGTGTCGGACGCCAAGATCCGCCTGACCATCGGCTCGATCGTCATCACGTCGAAGCTTATCGACGGCACCTTCCCCGACTACCAGCGCGTGATCCCGGCCAACAACGACAAGGAAATGCGGGTTGATTGCCAGACTTTCGCGCAGGCGGTCGACCGCGTTTCGACGATCTCGTCGGAGCGTGGCCGCGCGGTGAAGCTGTCGCTCAACGACGGCCAGTTGCTGCTGACGGTCAATAACCCGGATTCGGGCAGCGCCACGGACGAACTCCCCGTCGGCTACGACAACGAGCCGCTGGAGATCGGCTTCAACGCCAAGTACCTGCTCGACATCACCGCCCAGCTTTCCACCGGCGACGCGATCTTCATGCTCGCCGACGCCGGCTCGCCGACGCTGATCCGCGACACCACCAGCGATGATGCCCTCTACGTGCTGATGCCGATGCGCGTCTAGTCCGCATCCTTTTCAATTACTGCACCCTTTGACGGGGATCGCCTCCGCCTTTTTCGGGCGAGGCGGTCCCCGTTTTCGTTCCGTCCGAGCGATCCCACTCTTATCATTGATCAATTTTCCATAAGCGACATTTCGTCTTGTTTTTGCGGCATTTCGCTCCCACATAATGGAGCCATAGACAGAAAGTGGCATCGTTTAATCATTAAGGGGAATGTACGATGGCAATGCGGCTCAAGGAGCGGTTCGGCAAGAAGTTCGATGAGGAGATCCGCTTCTTCAAGGGGTGGATCGATGGACCGAAACGCGTGGGAGCGATCCTTCCGACCTCGGCATACACCGCGCGCCGCATGGCGAGCCTGATCAATCCGCGCTCTGGCCTGCCGGTCCTCGAACTCGGGCCGGGAACCGGCGTCATCACCAAGGCAATCCTCCAGCGCGGCGTGCCGGCGAAGGATCTGGTCGCGATCGAGTATTCCAGCGACTTCTACGAGCACCTGACGCAACACTATCCGGATGTCCGCTTTATCAACGGCGACGCCTTCGATCTCGACAGGACGCTCGGGGAACTGAAGGACCAGCAATTCGACGCTGTCATCTCCGGCATCCCGCTTCTCAATTTCCCGATGCAGGCGCGCATCGACCTGCTCGAAAGCCTTCTCGACCGCATGGCCCCGGGCCGTCCGGTAGTGCAGATCTCCTATGGGCCCGTCTCGCCGATCGTCGCCCGTCCCGAGCGCTACCACATCCAGCACTTCGACTTTGTCGTCCGGAACATCCCCCCGGCACAGCTCTGGGTCTACCGGCGCGGCTGAGGCCGCCAAGGGGCCGGCGCTGCGATCTTTGTGGTTTCGGCCTTGCGGACCGCGCCGTCTCATGCGAGGGGACAGCAACCGAATTCTGCCAGGGGATGACACGAAATATGACAGCACGCGACCGCCTGATCGTTGGCCTCGATGTTCCGACCCTTGGCGAGGCCGAGCGGATCGTTTCGACACTCGGTGACGACGTCCTGTTCTACAAGATCGGCTACCAGCTGGTCTTTGCCGGCGGGCTGGAGTTCGCTCGCGAGCTTGCCCAAAGCGGCAAGAAGATCTTCCTCGACATGAAGCTGCTCGACATCGACAACACCGTTGCATCGGGCGTCGAGAACATTGCCAAGATGGGCATGTCGATGCTGACACTGCACGCTTATCCGAAAGCCATGCGCGCGGCAGTGGAAGCGGCGAAGGGATCGGACCTCTGCCTGCTCGGCGTGACCGTGCTGACCTCGATGGACAAGGCCGACCTCGTCGAGGCCGGCTACGACATCGACCCGCGCGACCTCGTGCTGAAGCGGGCGGCGCAGGCCCGCGCCGCCGGCATGGGCGGCATCGTCTGCTCGGCGGAGGAATCCGCTGCCGTTCGTGCCATCCTCGGCCCTGACATGGCGATCGTCACGCCCGGCATTCGCCCTGCCGGTAGCGAAAAGGGCGACCAGAAGCGGGTGATGACACCGGCCGAAGCGATCCGCGCGGGATCGAGCCACCTGGTCGTCGCCCGCCCGATCGTCAAGGCACAGGACCCCAGGGCCGCCGCCCGCGCCATTCTCGACGAGATGACGGCAGCACTCTGAACCGCCGCCAGCGCACTTCGTTTGCCGGCCGGGCTTGCACCGGCCGAAATCATGCATGAACGTGACATCCGATGATTCTGCCCGGCACCAACGGCCGGCAGGCAGCCAAGGAGGAGAATGGACGATGGCAAAGGGTTACTGGATCGCGCGCGTCGACGTACGCGACCCCGAACGCTACAAGGATTATGTGGCCGCTGCAAAGCCGGCATTCGAGAAGTACGGCGCGAAGTTCCTTGCGCGCGGCGGCGAGTTTGTCGAACTCGAGGGCACGGCCCGCGCCCGCAACGTGGTCATCGAATTCCCGTCGATGGAAGCTGCCCGGGATTGCTACTACTCGCCGGAGTACCAGATCGCCGCCAAGATCCGACAGGAAGCCGCCGATGCCGAAATGGTCCTGGTCGACGGGATCTGACAATCGGCAAAAGCCCTGAATTTGCGGCATCGATGACACTTCACCTTGCGTCGCAATTCGGCTAAGACACCGGCAAATACCGCCACGCAACCGTCCTTTCAGCAAGGAGCGCATCATGACCCTCGCCAACCTTCCACCGCTCGTCACCGTATTCGGAGGTTCGGGTTTCGTGGGCAGGCATGTCGTGCGTGCTCTTGCCAAGCGCGGATACCGGATCCGCGTGGCGGTACGCCGTCCCGATCTCGCCGGCTTCCTGCAGCCGATCGGCACGGTCGGTCAGATCTCGTTCATCCAGGCCAACGTGCGCTACCGCAAGTCGATCGACAGCGCCGTCGAAGGCGCGTCGCATGTCGTCAACTGCGTCGGCATTCTGGCGCCGAGCGGCCGCAACACCTTCGACGCGGTGCAGGAATTCGGCGCCCGCGCCATTGCTGAAGCTGCCCGCGATGCCGGCGCGACGCTGACCCACATCTCGGCCATCGGCGCCGATGCCAATTCCGCATCCGCCTATGCCCGCACCAAGGGCCGCGCAGAGAACGCGATCCTCGCCATCAAGCCCGATACCACGATCCTGCGCCCGTCGATCATCTTCGGGCCGGAGGACAGCTTCTTCAACAAGTTCGCCGACATGGCCCGCCTGTCGCCGATCCTGCCGCTCGTCGGCGGCGGCAAGACGCGGTTCCAGCCGGTGTTCGTCGGCGACGTGGCCGAAGTCGCTGCCCGCGCGGTCGACGGCAGCATCGCAGCCGGAAAGATCTACGAACTTGGCGGCCAGAACGTGCTGAGCTTCCGCGAATGCATCGAGATCATGCTGAAGGTCATCGACCGCAAGCGGCTGCTGGTCTCGCTGCCCTTTGGCATCGCCTCGATGCTTGGCAGCCTGATGTCGCTGATCCCGCTCGTCACCCCGCCGATCACCAAGGACCAGGTCAAACTGCTTCGCCGTGACAACGTCGTCTCGCCCGAGGCAGAGGCGGAAGGCCGCACGCTGCACGGTCTCGGCATCGCTCCGACGCTGCTCGTGTCGATCCTGCCGACCTATCTCGTGCAGTACCGTCCGCAGGGCCAGTACACCAATTCCGGCCGGGCCGCCTGACACCCGGCGACCCAAGCCATTCGTCCCGCCGGCGGCCGAGTTTCCGGGCTGCCGGTGGCGATCTTGCCTGAAAAACCCGCGCGCCTTCATCATGGCGTTGCACAAATATCGCATCGTCCAAAATGACGACGTTAACCTTGGGTTCAGCAAGATCTACTATTGATGTTTCACAAGCCTGCGAATAAATACCCCCGCACTTCTAGATAATACCCAACAGCACACCGGGACCCGCGTGGTCCCGCAC
>JAEWPB010000043.1 GCA_023399465.1 Pseudomonadota bacterium | reverse complement strand
AGCATAACCCTTAGCGTTGTTGTCGTTTGCAACTACACTTGTGACCCGATAACGGCGGTATCATGCCGAGCAAAAGTTCGATCTTTACACCCTTGTCGATCCTATTTCGCCCCCATCAAAAGCCGGTCCGTTGACCGACCGGTTTTTGGTGGAGGCGCCGGGTACCGCCCCCGGGTCCAATAGGTTTATTACACCGACCGTTTATCGCCATAGCCGATCCGAGAACCGGCAAAACCCATATAGGTCTTTCCGAGGCGGATGAAAAGACCCGTCGAGCGAAGTTCTGCATCATGCTTGCAGACGGCGGCTGGAAAGGGACGGCAAATGCTGTAAAAGCAGATCCGGATGGTTCGGCCCAGCAATGTCGCTAAAGTCACGGCCGGACACGAATCTCGGTGGTAGCGAATGCAGCAGTATCTCGATCTTCTCCAGCACGTTCTGGACAATGGCAGCGACCGGGGCGACCGCACCGGCACGGGCACGCGGTCGGTATTCGGCTACCAGATGCGCTTCGACCTCGGCGAGGGCTTTCCCGTCCTCACGACCAAGAAGCTTCACCTGCGCTCGATCATCCATGAACTGCTGTGGTTCCTGAAGGGCGACACCAACATCGCCTATCTAAATGAGAACGGGGTCTCCATCTGGGACGAGTGGGCCGATGAAAACGGCGAACTCGGGCCGGTCTACGGGGCGCAGTGGCGTTCCTGGCCGGCGCCGGACGGTGGCCACATCGACCAGATCGCGAATCTCGTCGCGGGCATCCGCAAGAACCCCAACTCCCGCCGGCACATCGTTTCCGCCTGGAACCCGGCGCAGGTCGACGACATGGCGCTGCCCCCCTGTCACTGCCTGTTCCAGTTCTATGTGGCTGACGGCAAGCTTTCCTGCCAGCTCTACCAGCGCTCGGCCGACATCTTCCTCGGCGTGCCCTTCAACATCGCTTCCTATGCGCTGCTGACGATGATGGTCGCACAGGTTACCGGGCTGAAGCCGGGCGACTTCGTTCACACGCTCGGCGATGCGCATCTCTATCACAATCACTTCGATCAGGCGCGGCTGCAGCTCACGCGCAAGCCCCATGCGCTGCCGGCGATGCGCCTCAATCCTGATATCCACGACATCTTTTCCTTCCGCTACGAGGATTTTGCCCTCGAGGGATACGAGGCGGAGCCAAGCATCAAGGCGCCGATCGCGGTTTGAGCGGCAGCGGGTCTCAAGCGCCGGCCGGCATTGGAGCAATCTATGATCATCACCATCGTCGTCGCCGTCTCCTCGAACGGCATCATCGGCCGGGATGGCGACATGCCCTGGCGGCTGTCGACCGACCTGAAGCGCTTCAAGGCGCTGACGCTCGGCAAGCCGGTGATCATGGGGCGCAAGACCTTCCAGTCGATCGGCAGGGCGCTGCCCGGCCGGCCGAACATCGTCATCAGCCGGGATACCGGTTTCCGCGGCGAGGGCGTCGAGGTCGTGCCGTCGCTGGATGCGGCCATCGCGCGGGCGGGTGCTCTGGCGGACGCTGCCGGCGGAAACGAAATCTGCGTGATCGGCGGCGGCGAGATCTACCGGCAGGCCATCGGTGTCGCCGACGTGCTCCACGTCACGCATGTGGATGCCGAGGTCGAGGGGGATACCCGTTTCCCCGCCATTGATCCAGTTGTCTGGCTGAGGGGTGAGGAGGAGTGCGTGCCGGTCGGCGAGCGGGACAACTATCCGACCCGTTTTGTCACCTATCGCCGCAGCGGGGCTGCGAAATAAACTATTTTTCGGCAAATCGGCCGAAGTTTCTGATGCTGCGTTGAAAGCCGAGACTGCGATACCTATAACGGGAGTACCTGTCCGACGCGAAGAGTGTTCTATGGGGAATATTCTGGGGGTGCGGGCTTATGAAATGTTCACGTTGAAGAGGTATTGATGCCCTGGAGCAATCAGAATGGCGGCGGCGGCCCGTGGGGCGGCGGCGGCGGCGGTGGCAATAATCAGGGGCCATGGGGCTCGGGGCCGAACCGCCCGCGCGGCGGCGGAACCCCGCCTGATCTGGAAGAGATCATCCGTCGCGGGCAGGAGCAGCTGAAGAATGCGGTGCCGGGCGGCTTCAATGGCGGCCTTCTTCTCATTCTCGCAGCCGTGATCCTGATCTTCTGGCTGACCCAGGCAATCTACACCGTCCAGCCGGACGAACGCGGCGTCGAACTCCGCTTCGGGGAACCGAAGGAAGAGCTGTCGATGCCGGGCCTGCATTTCCACCTGTGGCCGTTTGAGACCGTCGAGAAGGTCAAGGTTACCGAGCAGCAGCAGAACATCGGTTCGAAGGCATCGTCCTCGCAGGGCGCCGGCCTGATGCTGTCGGGTGACCAGAACATCGTCAACGTCCAGTTCTCGGTGCTCTACACGGTCAGTGATCCGCAGTCCTATCTCTTCAATCTCGAATATCCGACCGAAACCCTGCAGCAGGTTGCCGAGAGCGCCATGCGCGAGGTCGTCGGCCGCCGTCCGGCCCAGGATATCTTCCGTGACAACCGCCAGCAGATCGCTGCCGACGTCAAGAACACGATCCAGTCGACGATGGACGCCTACAAGTCCGGCATTTCCGTCAACGCCGTGGCGATCGAGGATGCGGCTCCGCCGCGTGAAGTCGCCGACGCCTTCGACGAAGTGCAGCGCGCGGAGCAGAACGAAGACCAGCTGGTGGAAGAAGCCAACAAGTACACCAACCAGCAGCTCGGCAAGGCGCGTGGTCAGGCAGCCCAGATCCGCGAAGATGCGACCGCCTACAAGGATCGTGTCGTCAAGGAAGCCGAAGGTGAGGCCCAGCGCTTCATCTCGATCTACGACCAGTACCAGAAGGCGCCGGACGTTACCCGCAAGCGCCTGTTCCTCGAAACCATGGAATCCGTATTGAAGGACTCGAAGAAAGTCATCCTCGACGAGAATAACGGCGTGGTCCCGTACCTGCCGCTCAATGAACTGGGCCGTAACGTCCAGCAGCAGCAGGGAGGCGCGCAATGATCTCGAATCGCATTCCTGCTTTCCTGATCGGCCTGGCCGTTCTCCTCGTGCTGATCTATTCGTCGGTGTTCATCGTCAATGCGCGTGAACAGGCGATCGTCGTCCGCTTCGGTAAGATCCAGTCGGTCAAGACCGAGCCGGGGATCTACTTCAAGCTGCCCTTCGGCTTCATGGATGCCGACCGGGTGCAGTACGTGTCGGATCAGGCGCTGCGCTTCGACCTCGACAACATCCGCGTCCAGGTCTCGGGCGGCAAGTTCTACGAAGTCGACGCCTTCGTCGTCTACCGCATCACCGATCCGCGTCGTTTCCGCGAAACCGTTTCGGGCGACCGCGAGTCTGCAGAATCGCGTCTGCGCACCCGTCTCGATGCAGCATTGCGCCGGGTCTACGGTCAGCGCGGCTTTGAAGCGGCGCTCTCCGACGCCCGCGCATCGATGATGCAGGAAGTCCGCGATCAGCTGCGGGCCGATGCTGAATCGCTCGGCCTGAGCATCCAGGACGTGCGTATCCGCCGCACCGACCTGACGCAGGAAGTGTCGCAGCAGACCTACGACCGCATGAAGGCCGAACGTCTCGCCGAAGCCGAACTCATCCGCGCCCGCGGTAACGAAGAAGGCCAGCGCCGTCGCGCCATCGCCGATCGTCAGGTCGTCGAAATCATCGCCGACGCCAACCGCGACTCGGAAATCCTGCGCGGTGAAGGCGATGCCGAGCGTAACCGCATCTTCGGCGAAGCCTTCTCGCGCGACCCCGGCTTCTTCGACTTCTACCGGTCGATGCAGGCCTACACGCGGGCGATGAGCTCGCCGGACACGACGCTGGTTCTGACGCCTGACTCCGAGTTCTTCCGCTATTTCGGCGATCCTCAGGGCAAGGCTCCGACGAACGGCGGCGCAGCCGCTGCCACCCCCGGCGCGGCACCGGCGAACTGACGCCTGACAGATGTCGGATCTCGTCGTCGGTCTGGCATTCTTTCTGATCATCGAGGGGCTGGTGTACGCACTGGCCCCTCGTTTTCTTGTGGAGATGGCGCGCCTGCTGCCCTCTGTCCCCGAGCAGCGTTTGCGGCTGTTCGGCCTCGGTGCCGTCGCGCTCGGGGTCGCGATTGTCTGGCTGATCCGCGGCTAGTTGCACGATTTTTCCGCCGTTGCCGTGAAATGGTCATAGAAGACTGTAGCATCACCGCATCCATGGCCGCGATCTTTGGTATCGTGGCGCCTTTGTCCCTGTGACCCATGCCCCCGGCGGCATTCCGCTTCCAATTTGGCGGGTGGCGGCGTTAAAGTGGCAGATGTGAATTCCATGCTTTCCGAAATATGAGGATGCCCGATGGCTGCGACCGCTCATTCATCATTCAAACGCTGCGCTGCCCTGATGACGGGCGTCGCCATCCTCGCCGGATCCTATTTCGCGCATCCCGCAATGGCCCAGATGCAGCCTCAGCCGGTTCCATCCGCCAAGTATGCCAACGGGCCGGAATCCGTCGCCGACCTCGCCGAAGGGCTGCTTGATGCCGTGGTCAATATCTCGACGTCCCAGAACGTGAAAGATGACGAGGGCGGCGGCCCGATGCCGAAGATCCCGGAGGGCTCGCCATTCCAGGAGTTCTTCAACGACTTCTTCAAGGGTGAGAATGGCGAGAGCAGCAATCACAAGGTCAATTCGCTGGGCTCCGGCTTCGTCATCGATCCGAGCGGCTACGTCGTCACCAACAACCACGTCATCGAGGGCGCCGACGACATCGAGGTGATCTTCGCCAACGGTACCAAGCTGAAGGCGACACTGATCGGAACCGATCCGAAGACCGACCTCTCGGTGCTCAAGGTCGAACCGAAGGGACCGCTGAAGGCGGTGAAGTTCGGCGATTCCCGCAAGATGCGGATCGGTGACTGGGTGATGGCGATAGGCAACCCGTTCGGACTGGGAGGATCGGTTTCGGTCGGCATCATTTCGGCGCGCGGCCGCAACATCAACGCCGGCCCCTACGACAACTTCATCCAGACGGATGCCGCCATCAACAAGGGCAATTCCGGCGGACCGCTGTTCAACATGAACGGCGAGGTCATCGGCATCAATACCGCAATCATCTCGCCGAGCGGCGGATCGATCGGCATCGGCTTCTCCGTCCCGACCGAGCTTGCGGAAAACATCATCTACCAGCTCCGGGAGTTCGGTGAAACGCGGCGCGGCTGGCTCGGGGTTCGCATCCAGCCGGTCAGTGACGACATCGCCGAGGGCCTTGGGCTTCCCGCCGCCAAGGGGGCGCTGGTCTCGGGCATCGTCAAGGGCGGCCCCGTCGAAAACGGGCCGATCGAGACCGGCGACGTGATCCTCAAGTTCGATGGCAAGGACGTCAAGGAGATGCGCGACCTGCCTCGGGTCGTTGCCGAAAGTCCGGTCGGCAAGGCCGTCGACGTCATCGTTCTCAGGGACGGCAAGGAAGTGGCACTGAGCGTCACGCTCGGCCGTCTCGAAGATACGGGCGAGGCCGAGGGGACGCAGGAGGAAGTGGCGCCCGAGGGCGAGAGCATGGCGCCGCAGACCGAAGAGGGCACCCCCGAGGATCAGGGTGAGGGCACGCTCGCCGAAACGCAGGTGCTCGGGATGAAGCTGATCCCGCTCGATGCGGTCAGCCGCAAGAGCTTCTCGATTGCCGACAGCGTGGAAGGCGTCGTGATCTCCGAGATCGCCGCCGGATCGCCAGCGGCGACCAAGGGGATCAACAAGGGAGAGGTGATCGTCGAAGTGGCGCAGGAATTCGTCGAAGCCCCTTCCGACGTGACCGACAAGGTGGATGAATTGAAGCAGGCCGGGCGTCGCAATGCCCACCTGATGATCGCCTCGCCGAATGGCGATCTCCGCTTCGTCGCGGTGCCGATCGAGTAATATGATATCGGCGCCGTCAGCATCGGCTGGCGGCGCCGATCTTTGTCAGCGGGGCATCGCCTGTGGTTGCGATCGAGCCTGTCGCCACCGCTCCGCAGTCAGCGAATAGAGCACGTGGTGCTTCAGATGCGGGTGGCTTTCGGGCACGCGCGGATGCACGAAGTCGCGCACCGGATCTGCCTGCATGCCGATACGGCGCATCACCGCAATCGAGCGGTCATTGGATGCGACGGCAAAGGCGACGATCTCGGGCAGGCCATGGCGAGCGAAGCCGAAGTCGAGCAGGGCGCTTGCCGCCTCGGTGATGTAGCCCTTGCCCCAGAAGCGGGTGGCCAGCCGCCAGCCGATTTCCACCGTCTCCTCCGGCAGGATCGGCGCGACGTTCGCGCGAGCGATCCCGCAGAAGCCCATCGCCTCGCCGGTTTCCTTCAGGGCGACCGCATAGAAGCCGAGGCCGGTATCGCTGATCATGCCGCGCAGGCGATCGAAAAGCTCGTCCGATTCCGGCCGCGAGCGGCGGAAGGGAAAGAACTCCATCACCTTGCGATCGGCATTGATCTCGTGGAATAGGTCGCGGTCGCCTTCCTCCCAGTTGCGAAGGATCAGCCGTTCGGTTTCGACGATGGTCATGTTGCTCGGCTCCACGTGCATGGCGGGTTCGGAAAACGGTTTTATTCGATCACTGAAATCACGCAAGTCGGGCTGGCACGTCCGGGTCGTCCACCCGTTGACGATGACACTCAACCGATGGAAGATGCGCCACGGAATTGCGCGCGAGGATGTATGATCCTGCCGAAGGCGCGCGGCGGCACTTTCGCCGCCCGATCGATTTGTCGAATTGCTGAGTTCATTCCTGAAATCATATTTGGGCCACCGGCCCGGGGGGAGGCACGGCATGGCATATTTCAAGTTCACAGGAAGGCAATCCGTTACCTTGGGAACGACCTTTGCGGCTTTACAGGGGATAAATGACACGAGCGGCATCAGTTATTACGACGACGGGGAAAGATACCAATTGATATCGGTGGACGCCAACAACGGCGGACTTGGCGCTAATCATCGCTCCGCGCAATTTGACATTGCCTCCGATGCACTCGGCAACTCGTGGATTACCGGCGTTACGGTAGGAGCAGCGGCTGGGCCCATCCTGGCTTGCCAAGGCATCCGTATCGCTTCGTCGATTACTTATGAGAACGTATACGATGCTGCGGCCAGTGCCGAGTTGGAACAAATTCTTGCCGACCTTTTTCAGGGTGACGATAAATTCGATGTCTCCGCAGACGTTTCGGCGGTCTGGGGGGACTACCAGGTTGCTCCCGGGGGGGCGCTCCAGCGGCTGGGGGATGATATTTTCCGGCTTTCCGCAGTCACGCTGCCGACCGGATCGCTGAGCGTCTCTGTGTATGGCGATGCGCAAACCGTGGGCAAGGGAGCGAATATTGTCGGCGGGAACGATACCGTGCTTGCCTTGGGCGTAACTGTCTCGCTAACGATCTATGGCGATTTCGGCACCGTGTCGGGATCGGTCAGATATGGAAACGACCGACTGGTTGGCGGTACACAGAACGATGTAATCTACGGAGACAGCCCGACATCGACTGTTGCAGGTGGGAGTGATCATCTGTCCGGCGGAGCCGGTGACGACAAACTCTATGGCGGCGGCGGCAATGATTTCCTCAATGGAGGAAGCGGGCTGGATCAGGTCTATGGCGGGGACGGTGACGATACCCTGGTTGGGGGCGAGGGGAAGGACATACTGAACGGTGGCGCAGGGTTCGATATCGCCAGCTACGCTGGTTCCAGCGTCGTGGCGAGCACGATGGTGGTCGACCTGGAGGATTACACCAGGAATTCCGCCGACGCGCTTGGCGACTATACTCCTGATGTCGAGGGGATCCGCGGGCGAGACTACGTGACCTATGGCGACGACCTGCGTGGCGATGCCAATGCCAACAGGCTGTGGGGGCTCCGCGGCAACGACATCCTCATCGGGCGCGGCGGCAATGACACCCTCGATGGCGGCGATGGAGCGGACACGCTTGCAGGCGGCGTCGGCAACGACACCTATGTCAGCGACGGACAGGACAGCATCAGGGAATTCGCCAACGAAGGCATCGATACGGTCAAGTCGAGCGCGACCTACACCCTTGGCGCCAATCTGGAAAAACTGGTCCTTCTCGGCACGGCGGCGATCAGCGGCACGGGTAATGGTCTCGCCAATACGATCACCGGCAATACCGGCGCGAATGCGATTTTCGGTGGTGGCGGCAACGATACGATCCGAGGCGGCGAGGGCAATGACCGGCTTAACGGCGCAGCCGGCAACGACGTCCTGACCGGCAACGCCGGCAAGGACACCTTCGTGTTCAATTCGGCGCTCAACGGCAGCACCAATGTCGACCGGATCACCGATTTTTCCGTGGTCGACGACCGCATCCAGCTCGACAATGCGGTGATGTCCGGGCTCGGCAATTCACTGGGCACGCTGGCGAACGCGAAGTTCTGGGCGAGCACCAGCGGTCTTGCCCATGATGCGAGCGATCGGATCATTTACGAAACGGACACCGGTAAGCTTTTCTACGATGCCGATGGAAACGGATCAGGTGGGCGCGTCCTGTTCGCCGTGCTGAAGGCCAATCTGGCGCTTACGGCTTCGGATTTCGATATCATCTGACAGGTACATGGCGGCTCCGGTCCGATGGAGCCGCCCCGGAACCTCTATCAGGGGCGCACGAATTCGTGCTGGCGGTAGCCTTGGATGTAGAGCAGCGCCGTGAGATCGCCGTGGTCGATGCGGATCTTGGCTTCTGCCGCGACCGCGGGCTTGGCATGCAGCGCCACGCCGGAACCGGCAAGCTGCAGCATGCCGAGATCGTTGGCGCCGTCGCCGACGGCAATAGCCTCTTCGGTCGAGATGCCGATGCGGGCGCAGATGTCGACGAGGGCGTCGACCTTGGCCTGCTTGCCGAGGATCGGTTCTTCGACGAGGCCGACGAGGGTGCCGGCTTCCTCGATCAGGATATTGGCGTGGTTCTCATCGAAATCGAGCACTGCTGCGATGCGGCTGGTGAAGACGGTAAAGCCGCCGGAAACCAGTGCCGTGTAGCCGCCTTTCGCCTTCATCGTGGCGATCAGTTCGGCGCCGCCGGGGGTAAGCGTGATGCGCTTCTCGATTACCTCTTCGATGACGGAAACGGGCAGGCCCTTCAGCAGCGCCACGCGTTCGCGAAGTGCCGGCTCGAACGCGATCTCGCCGTTCATGGCGCGGGCGGTGATCGCGGATACCTTTTCCTTGAGGCCGACTTCGGCTGCAAGCTCGTCGATGCACTCCTGGCCGATCATCGTCGAGTCCATGTCGGCGATCAGCAGCGACTTGCGGCGCTTGTCGGCATCCTGAACGACGACATCGACCGGATGTTCGCCCAGCATTGCGCGGATCTTCGCCTCGGCTTCCTCAGGGTGCAGGGCGTCGGCAAGGCCCAGGTCGCATGCGATACCGTCGGCCAGCCAATAGAGGCCCGAAGCGCCGATTTCCGCTGCCACCTTTTCCGCGAGCTGCGGAACGAGTACAGGGTTGGACGGATTGGCAATGAGCGTGGCGACGAAAGCCATGATGGAAGACCTTGTATGGATATGGATGCGATCCTGATAACCGGACCGACGGCGAGCGGCAAGTCCGCATTGGCGCTGGAGCTTGCCAGGCGGCATGACGGCGTGGTCATCAATGCCGACAGCATGCAGGTGTACGATACGCTCAGGGTGCTGACGGCCCGGCCGTCGGAGGAGGAGATGGAGGGCATCTCCCATCGGCTCTACGGCCATGTGCCGGCCGGCGCCGCCTATTCGACCGGCGACTGGCTGCGCGAGGCGGAAAAGCTCGTGCAGGAACTTGAGGGGCAGGGCCGCTTGCCGGTCTTCGTCGGCGGCACCGGGCTCTATTTCAAGGCGCTGACCGGCGGGCTTTCCGAGATGCCTGCAATTCCCGAGGAGATCAGGGACCGCTACCGCGTGCGCCTCATTGCCGAAGGCGCCGAGGCATTGCATCGCGAGCTTTCCTTGCGCGATCCGGAAACCGCCGCGCAGCTGCATCCCGGCGACGGGCAGCGCATCGTGCGCGCGCTCGAGGTATTCGAGGCGACCGGCAAGCCGATCCGTGCGTTCCAGGGGCGACCGGGACCGATGGTGATCGATCCGGCCCGGGCGCAAAAGATCATCGTGCAGCCGGAGCGTCCGGTACTCTACGAGCGGATCGACCGGCGGTTCAAGGCGATGATGGCAAGCGGCGCGGTCGAGGAGGTGCAGGCCCTCCTGACGCTCGGCCTGAAGCCGGAAATGCCGGCGATGAAGGCCATCGGGGTATCGCAGATCGCCGCGATGCTGAAGGGCGAGATGACCCCGGAAGAGGTCATCGAGAAATCGGCGACTGCGACGCGGCAATATGCCAAGCGCCAGATGACCTGGTTCCGCAACCAGATGGACGAAAGCTGGACGCGGCAGGGCTAGCGAACGCCTGCCTCGCCGCGGGCCGGCGGTCAATCCTTGCGATAGAGGGTGCTTAGCGGCTTCTTGAGAATGCTCTCCCGTAGCGACTGGCCGGGCTCGCGTGCCGGCGGCGGGGAAGGATCGGAATGGGCCGGGCTGCGATGCGCCGTCTCGGCCGTCTTGCTGCCGACCTCTGGGCGTTCGGGCCTGGCGGGCAGGGCAGGGCGTTCCGGGACGACCGGCTGAGCCGCCGCAAGGCCCGGCAGCATGTCCGGCCGGTATGGTTCAAAACTCGTTTCGCCGGCGGCTCCAGCCAATGGCGTTTCCACCGGGGTCGAACGTGCGCCGGCTGGATCGAAGAGCGGAGAATGCATGTCACTTTCGCCGGCGGAAAGCTGCCGCGGCTCGAAAGCCGCGTCGAAGCTCTGCTGAAAGGCGCTTATGTTCGGCCCGCCGGTCGAGCGCATGCGGCCGACGATCGAGCGCAGATCGACGGTATCAGGCGAATCCTCGCTGCCGCGCGGCGAGGTGCCATTGGCCTTCGGCAGGTATTTCTGCTCGATACGGGAAAACTTCATCCGCATCGGCACGGCGATCGCCTCGCCGAATGCAATCGCTTCGCCGTTGCCGATCGAGGAAATGAAACTTGTCGTCGAAACCGAGGAGTTCGGGATCGCCGAGCGGATGATCTCCTGGTCGCGATCGTTGGTCAGCCGCATGGTAAAGACGGTCGAGCACTGCGACAGGATGGTCTGGTCGAGTTCGCCGGGGCGCTGGGTGATGATGCCGAGCGAGACGCCGTACTTTCGGCCTTCCTTGGCGATGCGAGCGATCGCCTGGCGCGTCGGGAAGAAGCCGAGGTTCGGGTCGGACGGGATGTAGCGGTGTGCCTCTTCGCACACGACCAGCATGTGGATGGCGCCGTTGCTCCAGAGCGCCAGTTCGAAGGCCATGCGGCAGAGCACCGAGGCGACCGAGTTGACCACTTCGGACGGGATGCCGGCCAGCTGGAATGTGGCGATCGGGCGATCGTCGCCCGGGATCCGGAAGATGTGCGCCACGGTCTCCATGATCGTGTCGCTGATGGTGTTGTTGGAGAACATGAAGTGATAGCGGGGATCGTTGATCGCCGCCATGATGCGCATCTTCAGGGTGCGCAGATAGGGCTTCTCGTTGCGGCCTTCGAGCCTGCCGATGCGGTCGTCGAGCAGCGCCAGCAGGTCGGCTATGCGGTAGGGCACCGGGGTATCGGCGGTCAGCGAGCTCTTCTCGGTGTGGCGCCGCATCAGCGTGTCGGTGCCGCGGAACGCGCGCTTGGCCTCGGGGATCAGGTCGCGGAGAATGTCGATCTCATCGGGGATGGCCGGGCGGCCGCGGAATACGACCTCGGCGAATTCCTCGAGCCGCATCAGCCAGAAGGGCAAGTCCAGCGTATCGGTGTCGATGACGACGGCATGCTCGGGGAAGGCGGCGGCGAATTCGTTGTGCGGGTCGAGGATCAGCACGCGCAGCTTCGGATCGGCGGCGATCGCCTTGTGCAGCAGCAGCGAGACCGCCGTCGACTTGCCGACGCCGGTCGAGCCGACGACCGCGAAGTGCTTCGACAGCATCGAGGGGATGTGGATCGTGGCGTCGATGGTGTCGTCCTGGGTCAGCTTGCCGACCACGCAGGTATCATTCAGCCCGGTGTCGTAGATGCGCATCAGATCGGTCGAGCGGATGCGGTGGGCAACGGCGCCGAGGTGCGGATAGCGCGAGATGCCGGTCGAGAACTGCTCGCGGCCATCGGGCGCGACGAAAACCTCGCCCAGCAGTTCGACGTCGATCTGGAAGGTATTGTCCTCCCCCTCGCTCCAGCGCCGGCCTTCGGTCTCCATGCCGTAAGCCGTGGCGACGACGCGGTTGCGGCCGACGGAAATCGAGATGAGGCGGCCGACCGACCACAGCTCGGTCAGTTCGGTGTTGCCGCCCTCGGCAATTGCAGCAATGGTTGCACGCGATCCGTTGCACGCGACGACGCGGCCAAGGAAGCGGTTTCCGGGCTTCAGGCTATCACGGCGATCATGCTCTCCAGCCCGAACCGATGCTTGCAAATCGTTGTTCAGCAATAGGTAACTCCCTGCCTTTACTCCTCTTATATTAGTCGCTGGTACTTAATAACTCGTATAAATACAGGGGTTTTCGGCTCAAACCTGCATCCCCGCTCGATTTTTTGGCGGCTCATGCGTTGACGCACCTGTGAATTGTGACTATCACTTCACCCCATGAAAATATCGAACATTCTTATTGTGGTGGGACGGCGCATGGGCAGGATGGTGTAACCATCCGGCGATAGCCACCCATGCGCGGAAAGACAGGCTCCCCAAGGAGCCTTTTTTTATGTCCAGAAACAGGCTAGAAGCCCCAAATCCAGCAGGCGAACGGAAAAAAGCATGACGGGCACAGAAAATCAGATGACGGGCGCGGAGATCGTTCTCAAGGCGCTGAAGGACAACGGTGTCGAGCATATCTTCGGCTATCCCGGTGGCGCTGTTCTTCCGATCTATGACGAAATTTTCCAGCAGGACGAAATCCAGCACATTCTGGTGCGCCACGAGCAGGGCGCCGGTCATGCGGCTGAAGGATATGCACGCTCCACCGGCAAGGTCGGGGTCATGCTCGTCACATCGGGCCCGGGCGCGACCAACGCGGTAACGCCGCTGCAGGATGCCCTGATGGACAGCGTTCCGCTCGTCTGCCTCACCGGCCAGGTTCCGACGTCGCTGATCGGTTCGGATGCCTTCCAGGAATGCGACACCGTCGGCATCACGCGCCCCTGCACCAAGCACAACTGGCTGGTCAAGGACGTCAACGATCTCGCCCGTATCATCCACGAGGCCTTCCGCATCGCCCAGAGCGGCCGTCCGGGTCCTGTTGTCGTCGACATTCCGAAGGACGTGCAGTTCGCCACCGGCACCTACACGCCGCCGGAAACCCACAAGGTGCAGAAGAGCTACCAGCCGAAGGTCGACGGCGACATCAACGCCATTCATGCGGCGATCGAGCTGATGGCCAATGCGCGCCGTCCGATCATCTATTCCGGCGGTGGCGTGATCAATTCCGGACCGGAAGCCGCCAAGCTGCTGCGCGAACTGGTCGAACTGACCGACTTCCCGATCACCTCGACGCTGATGGGGCTTGGCGCCTATCCGGCCTCGGGCAAGAACTGGCTGAAGATGCTCGGCATGCACGGCTCCTACGAGGCCAACATGGCGATGCATGACTGCGACGTCATGGTCTGCATCGGCGCCCGCTTCGACGACCGCATTACCGGCCGCCTGAACGCCTTCTCGCCGAACTCGAAGAAGATCCACATCGACATCGATCCCTCTTCGATCAACAAGAACGTCCGCGTCGATGTTCCGATCGTCGGCGACGTGACGCGTGTTCTCGAAGACATGGTCCGCCTGTGGCGGGCACTGCCGAAGAAGCCGGAAAAGGCGCAGACGGCGGAATGGTGGGGCAACATCACCAAGTGGCGGGCGCGCAATTCCTTCGCCTACACCGCAAACAGCGACGTCATCATGCCGCAATACGCGATCCAGCGTCTGTTCGAGCTGACCAAGGGCCGCGATACCTACATCACCACCGAAGTCGGCCAGCACCAGATGTGGGCGGCGCAGTTCTTCGAATTCGACGAGCCCAACCACTGGCTGACGTCGGGCGGCCTCGGCACCATGGGCTACGGCCTGCCGGCTGCGCTCGGCGTGCAGATCGCCCATCCGGAAAGCCTGGTCATCGACATCGCCGGCGACGCCTCGATCCAGATGTGCATCCAGGAAATGTCCTGCGCGGTGCAGTACAACGCGCCGATCAAGATCTTCATCCTGAACAACCAGTACATGGGCATGGTGCGCCAGTGGCAGCAGCTGCTGCACGGCAACCGCCTGTCGAACTCCTACACCGAGGCGATGCCCGATTTCGTCAAGCTGGCGGAAGCCTATGGCGCGGTCGGCCTGAGCTGCGACAAGCCGCAGGATCTCGACGGCGCGATCCAGGAGATGATCGACGTCAAGCGTCCCGTCATCTTCGATTGCCGCGTCGCCAATCTCGCCAACTGCTTCCCGATGATCCCGTCGGGCAAGGCGCACAACGAAATGCTGTTGCCGGATGAGGCGACCGACGAAGCCGTTGCCACCGCGATCGACGCCAAGGGGCGCCAGCTCGTCTGACGGATCTGGGAGAGGAACACTAGACATGAATGCACATCTACAGCCGACGGGCTCTGCCTATTTCATCGCCCCGGAAACCCAGCTTGCGGAGGGCCACACGCTCTCCGTGCTCGTCGACAACGAACCGGGCGTCCTTGCCCGCGTCATCGGCCTGTTCTCCGGCCGCGGCTACAACATCGAAAGCCTCACGGTCTCCGAGACCGAGCATGAGGCGCACCTCTCGCGCATCACCATCGTGACGCGCGGCACGCCGGGTGTTCTCGAGCAGATCAAGTCGCAGCTCGAGCGCATCGTGCCGGTCCACCGGGTCGTCGATCTCACCGTTCGCGCCAGGGCCATGGGGCAAGAGCGGCCGATCGAGCGCGAAGTGGCGCTGGTGAAGGTTACGGGTAGCGGTGAGATGCGCGCGGAAACCCTGCGCCTTGCCGACGCCTTCCACGCCAAGGTCGTCGATGCGACCACCGACCACTTCATCTTCGAGATCACCGGCAAGTCGTCCAAGGTCGACCAGTTCGTGGCCGTGATGAAGCCGCTCGGCCTCATCGAAGTGTGCCGCACCGGTATCGCGGCGATGAACCGCGGCCCTCAGGGCATGTGAGACTACCCGGCCGCCGGGCGCGAACGCGTCCGGCGCCTTTGCCGTGATACATCCTATGGCCTATTGTGTTCGTCCCGAACCAGGGATGTCGGATCAGCACCCAAATATTGGCGATACGGCAGTTCAAGGCCATTCGCGCCTTGATTGTTTCATGGAAGATTTGTCCGAATCCCGGTGCCCTGTTCGTCTAGCTGGACAGCTAAAGGCCGAAAATTTCCGGAATTATGCCAACTGAGAACGATGCAGCGTTGGCAGCTTTGCATCATGAGCGGCCATCTGCAAGCAGCTACATTGCCCCAATAGCGCAGGTAAGCGGGGATGGGATTGGCATCTATTCTTCACGATGTTACCGAGATCTCCATGAGGCCATCACTGACGAAGTATGCTTGCTTAGAGTGTCAGCTCGTTTTTAAGCGCCCTTCCGACGCCACTCAGAGAGCGGCATGAAGAATGTCTAGAAAGGCGCCGATGAGAAACGCAAGATCGCGACTTCGCCGCGCCGTGTTCGTGCTTGGCATAGTGTATCTTTTCGAGGTGGGGTCGCCCGTGGCAAATCCTGAAAGCACGATTTTATCGCCTGACGACGCAATAATAGTATCCAGCAACGCCTTTGAGAGCGACGATCCCTACGACATAATCCAATCGAACATTTCCGTTATTAACGAGTTGTTCGGGGAGCATCTGAAGCAAGAGGAAATTAGCCGCACTGCGCTCACCAGCTACTACGTCGACTTCTATCTCGCGCAAGTCAATAATGGCGGGTTCTCGCAATTCGTTTTCAATTCGGATTGGAACGAAGAGATCGTCAACCTCGTCAGGCAAGGGCTACGCGAAATGGGCGCATCTGGTCACGGCGCTCTATTTGAGGAAGGGGCGGCTGCCGTCAGGGCGCTTGGCGAGGAGGGGCTGACCACATATCTCGGTAGCGATTACTGGAGCGACAATACTGTGCGAGATAGCCTCGATACGATCGACGATCGCTTCTACGCTCTCGGTAAGTCGGAGGATTTGGTTAAGCTCAACGCGATGTGGCTGAAGCGCCAGCCGAACCTGCTGGTGCTGTCGATCGACGAACTGTGGAAGGAAGTGGCTCGCCGATCCGCAGCTGTGCCGGATCGCGCCGAGCGTATGGAGAGGGCACTTGAAGCCCAGCCGCGATATATGAACGTGATCCGTGAGCTCTGCGAGAAGAGCGGGCAACAACTCGATCAGGTGACGGCCGGCGCTCGGGATCTGTTTTATGACGGAACGGCAGTGCGACAGCTCACGCCGGAAGAACTCGAGGGTGGCAGCATCGAATTGCAGACAGTCTGGTATTTCATTACCAACAAAGGTCTGCATCTGATGGCCGAAGTTGACGGCAAAGCCGCTATGTTCGACAACGAAACCAAGACGAAGATCGCGGAGATTGACATCTTAAGCGAGCCGTAAATTTCTGCTCGTCCAGTGCACTGAGGACCCAAATCTGGGGATGTCCGCTTTGGGCCAAAAGCTGAAGCGCGAAATGCTCAAATCAAACATAATATCCCTCGGAAAAAACGATGATAGATTTTAGGGCATCGTCGGGCTCGTCCTCCGCCGAGGGCGCCAGCCGCCGGGCCCAATCCGCAATGACGTGAAGCCATCACTCTCTGCGGATACGTCTGGATCGATTCGCTTTATGTTATCGATGCTTTTTTGAAACTCGGGCCGAGTAGGTTTATCCCGTCCAACCTCCGTCATGCCGGGCTTGACACGGCATCCAGCGCGCTCAAGTCGTTGAGCGCGTATGACTCTTCTGCGTCGCGGGCGCGACGCTGCTGGACCCCGGATCAAGTCCGGGGTGACGGAGAAAGTGGCGAGTGCCTGCTTGCCGTTGCCGTGCCTCCGCCTCTCAGCATCTCCAGCGGCTTCTTGCGCTTTGGTGGCGGGAAGGCGGCGTCGAGCGTAGCCACTTCCCTATGGTTCCATTTCGAGGCCCCGCACCATCTTCCGTCATGCCGGGCTTGACCCGGCATCCAGCGCGCTCAAGTCCTTGAGCGCATGGGACTTTTTGCGCCGCCGATGCGAGGCTGCTGGACCCCGGATCAAGTCCGGGGTGACGGGAGAAAGTGGCGAGTGGCTGTTTGCCGTTGCCGTGCCTTCGCCTCTCAGCATTTCCAGCGGTTTCTTGCGTTTTGGTCCGGGAAGGCGGCGTAGAGCATTTCCCCACCGCGCCCCGTATTTCGCGGCTCGCACCATCCTCCGTCATACCGGGCTTGACCCGGCATCCAGCGCGCTCAAGTCCTTGAGCGCGTATGCTCTTCTGCGTCGCCGACGCGACGCTGCGGGACCCCGGATCAAGTCCGGGGTGACGGGAGAGTGGCGAGTGCCAGCCGCCGGTTGCCGCGCTGCCGGTGATCACAGCATCTCCAGTAGCTTCTTGCGCTTTGGTGGGGCCGTTGCCGTGCCGCCGGTGATCACAGCATCTCCAGCGGCGTCTTGCGTTTTGGTGCCGGGAAGGCGGCGTCGAGCGTCGCCAGATCCGCTGGCGTCAGCCTGATGTCAGTGGCGGCGCGGTTTTCCCGCACGCGATCGGGCGTCGACGTCTTCGGGATGGCGATGACCCCTTGTTTTGCGAGCAGCCAGGCGAGCGCCACCTGCGCCGGGGTCGCCTGGTGCGCCTTGGCGAGCGCGATCAGCTCGGGATGATGGGCGAGCCGGCCCTGTTCGATCGGCGAATAGGCCATGACCGCGATCCGGCGGTGCTGGCACCAGGGCAGCAGATCGTGTTCGATGCCGCGCCGCCCGAGATTGTAGAGCACCTGGTTGGCCTCGACATCGCCGCCGTTCATGACCGCCATCAGTTCCTCCATGTCGGCGGTGTCGAAATTCGATACCCCCCAGGCCCCGATCTTGCCCTGCTGCTTGAGGGCTTCGAACGCCTCGATGGTTTCGGCAAGCGGATAATTGCCGCGCCAGTGGAGGAGGTAGAGGTCGATGCGCTCGGTGCCGAGACGCCTGAGGCTGGTGGCGCAGGCTTCGAGCGTGCCCTTGCGGCTGGCGTTCCACGGCAATACCTTGCTGACGAGGAAAACCTCGTGCCGTCGGCCCTTTATCGCCTCGCCGACGATCTTTTCGGCACCGCCGTCGGCATACATTTCCGCCGTGTCGATCAGCGTCATGCCGAGATCGAGACCGAGGCGCAGGCTGGCGATTTCGGCGGTCGCGCGGGCGGTGCTCTCGCCCATGTACCATGTCCCCTGGCCAAGCGCCGGAACGGAGACGCCGGAGGGGAAGCGGACCTGCGGAATGGGATCGTGCATGGACCTGCCCCCTGCTTGTTTGCAATGTCCCACAAGTTAGCCGCGTCGGCGGCGCTTTCAATCGTCCGGGCGGCAATTTTCATCGGGCCCGCGAAGCGCGGCGAACTCGATTGTAACGATTACAATCATTTTGTGGCGGAGGGTGGAGCGTTGAAATATATCAGCAGCCGGAAAGCGCGGCCGATGTCGCCGCGACGGGCTGGCTGGAGGTATAGCATGGCGCTGGATGCGCTCGTTGCGTTGGTATTGTTCGCTTTTACCACGTCGATAACGCCGGGGCCGAACAACATGATGCTGTTCGCGTCGGGGGTGAATTTCGGCTTCCGCCGCACCATTCCGCACATGCTGGGCATCGGCGCCGGTTTTCTCGCGCTGCTGATCGCGGTCGGCTTCGGGCTCGGGGCGCTGTTGAAGACGGTGCCGCTTCTCTATACCGCGCTGAAGTTCGCCGGCGGTACCTATCTGGTCTGGATCGCCTGGAAGATCGCCTCGTCGCGCTCGCTTGCGGAGGGGCAGGCCGGTGCACGCCCGATGAGCTTTCTCGGGGCGGCAGCCTTCCAGTGGGTCAACCCGAAGGCCTGGGTGATGGCGGTGACCGCGATGGCGACCTACACTGACCCGAACGCCTATTTCCTGACCGTGCTCGTGGTCGGGATCGTCTTCGCGCTGGTCAACATGCCGAGCGTTTCCACCTGGGCCGGATTCGGCTCGGTCCTGCGCGAGTGGCTGTCGGTGCCGGTGCGGCTCAAATGGTTCAACATCACCATGGGTGCGCTGCTGGTGCTCAGCCTCTGGCCGATGCTACGATAGCTTTCGAGCCGACGGCGATCGGCAGGGGGAGAACGACATGTCCGGGCATCACACGCACGATCATCACCACCACGATCACGAGCACGGTCACGACCATCACGGTCACGACCATCACCACGACAACCACTATTCCGACATGCAGGCGCGGGTAAAGGCGCTGGAAACGCTGCTGACCGAGAAGGGGCTGATCGATCCCGCCGCGCTCGATGCCATCGTCGAAACCTACGAAACCAGGGTGGGGCCGCGCAATGGCGCCCGTGTCGTCGCCAGGGCCTGGACCGATCCGCAGTTTGCCGCATGGCTGAAGGACGATGCCACCGCCGCGATTGCCAGCCTCGGCTACACCGGCCGCCAGGGCGAGCACATGCGGGCGGTGTTCAATACGCCGGATACCCACAACCTCGTCGTCTGCACGCTTTGCTCCTGCTATCCCTGGTCCGTGCTCGGCCTGCCGCCGGTGTGGTACAAGGCGCCCGCCTATCGCTCGCGTGCGGTGATCGATCCGCGCGGCGTATTGAAGGAATTCGGGGTAGAGTTGCCTGACGACGTCAAGGTCCGGGTATGGGATTCGACTGCCGAACTGCGTTATCTCGTCATCCCGGAGCGGCCGCAAGGCACGGAGGGGATGAGTGCCGAGGAACTGGCTACGCTTGTGACGCGGGATTCGATGATCGGCACCGGGATTGCCATGGCGAAGGGGGCGTGAACAATGAACGGTCCACACGATCTCGGCGGGCAGATGGGGTTCGGTCCGGTCGCGCCGGAGGTGAACGAACCGGTTTTCCATGGCGATTGGGAAAAACGGGCGCTCGGCCTGACGCTGTCCTGCGGCGCTTTCGGGGCTTGGAACATCGATGAAAGCCGGCATGCGCGCGAGAGCATTCCGCCGGCCGACTACCTCTCTGCAAGCTATTACGAAATCTGGATCCGGGCGCTCGAGACGCTGCTGCAGCGCCACGGGTTCGCCACCGCCGAGGAACTGGCCTCGGGCCATCACCTGCAGCCGAACAGGGAGCCCAAACGGGTTCTGAAGGCCGACATGGTGGCGGGCGTGCTCGCCAAGGGAGGCCCGTGCGACCGGCCGGTCGGCGAAGCGCCGCTCTTTGCCGTCGGTGACAAGGTCAGGACCCGCAACTTCAATCCGGAAACGCACACCCGGCTGCCGCGATATGCCCGCGCCAGGACCGGCGTGATCGAGGCGGTCCAGGGTTCCTTCGTCTTTCCCGACGACAATGCCCACGGCAAGGGTGAAAACCCGCAATGGGTCTATACCGTGGTTTTCGATGCGGCCGAGATCTGGGGCGAGGGCGCTGATCCGACACTGACCATCTCAATTGATGCCTGGGAGAGCTACCTTGAGCGCCTGTGACCTTCGTTCCGAACTGGCCAGCTCGCCGGGCCTGCCGAGGTCGGCCGAAGGCGATCCGGTATTTCCCGAGCCCTGGGCGGCGGAAGCCTTTGCCATGACCGTTCATCTTCACCAGAAGGGGCTCTTCAGCTGGGGCGAATGGGCGCAGGCGCTGTCCGCCGAATTGCACAAGCCGGGCCGCGCCGAGGACGGCGGCGACTATTTCGACGCGTGGGTGGCAGCACTCTCCGGCATTCTCGTCGAGCGCGGCGTCGCCAATGCCGAGGACATCCTCGCCCTGCAGCAGAGCTGGCAGAGGGCGGCGGAAGCGACGCCGCACGGCCAGCCGATCCGGCTCGAAAACGATCCGGTACGATCGAATTCGCAGGCGTAGCGCACCCGGCACGTGCGGGGAAGCTGTTACCGCTCATGCATGCGGGCCAGGCGCCTTACCCGGTGTGTTTTGCGGACATGCCTACGGGCGTGCCGCCTGCCACATGCCTCGCATTCCGTCTCCCATGACATCGCCCGACTTCTTGTCCTGGACGAAATAGTAGAGCGGCATGCCGTTCCTGGCCCACTGCATGGCGCCGTCCTTGCGTTTGACCAGCGTATACGGCCCTTCGCCTTTGGCGTTGCTGCCGGCCAGGAAGGGCGGCCAGTTCTTGGCGCAGGCGTCATAGCACGCGGATTCGCCCTTCTTGTCGTTCTTGTAGGTGTAGAGCGTCATGCCGTCGGAACCGGCCAGAACGGCGCCTTTCTCCGTGTCCACGGTCTTTGCCGGTTGGCCCGCGGCCGGGATGACCATGGCAAGCAGCAGGATCGGTACGAGGGTAGCGGTCTTCATGGCAACTTCCTCCTGTCTCTTGGGACGTAGCTCGATTGTCGCCACAATGCCGATGTAGGACGGCTGCAGTTCACGTTTTATTCCGTGGCCGGGCACTTTTCCCATTGCGTCGCAGCCACGAATCCTGCCAAGTCCCGCCCATGCAGTTCGCTCCGCAACAAGATGAGGCCCTGAAGGCCGTCTCGCGCTGGCTGAAGGAAGGCCGGTCTCCCGTATTCCGGCTCTTCGGCTATGCCGGCACAGGCAAGACGACGCTTGCGCGCTATTTCGCCGAGCATGTCGACGGTGAGGTGCTGTTTGCTGCCTTCACCGGCAAGGCCGCGCAGGTGCTTCGCTCGCGCGGCGCCGCCAACGCCAAGACAATCCACTCGCTGATCTATCGTCCGCGCGGCGAGGAAGAGGTCGAGGACGAGGAAACCGGCAAGACCTCGATTGCGCCGATGTTCTCGATCAATCGCCAGAGCCCGGTCGCCAAGGCGGCGCTGATCATCATCGACGAATGTTCGATGGTGGACGAGCAGCTCGGCCGCGACCTGATGAGCTTCGGCACGCCGATCCTGGTGCTCGGCGACCCCGGCCAGTTGCCGCCGGTGACCGGTGGCGGCTTCTTCACCAACCAGGAGCCGGACTATCTCCTGACCGATATCCATCGCCAGGCGCGCGATAACCCGATCATCCAGCTTGCGATGCAGGTGCGCGAAGGCAACGAGATCATGCGCGGCGACTACGGCGCGGCGCAGGTGATCTCGAAGGCGGAAGTCAACCAGTCGCTGGTGCTCGAGGCCGATCAGGTGCTCGTCGGCACCAACAGGACCCGGCGGCGCTACAATCAACGCCTGCGCGAACTCAAGGGCTTCACGACCGAGTACCCGCAATCGGGCGACAAACTCGTCTGCCTCAGGAACGATCCGGCCAAGGGGCTGCTCAACGGCTCGTTGTGGCAGGTCATGAGTTCGTCGAAGGAAACGGTGAAGCCGGGCATTAACCTGATGATCCGTCCCGAGGACGACGACATGGATCGCGGCGCCGCCAAGATCAAGCTGCTGAAGGCGGCCTTCGAGGATGTCGAGGGTGAAATTCCGTGGTCGACGCGCAAGCGTTACGATGAATTCGACTTCGGTTACGCGCTGACGGTTCACAAGGCGCAGGGTTCGCAGTGGAACAATGTCGTGCTTTTCGACGAAAGCTGGGCCTTCCGCGATACGCGGGAACGCTGGCTTTATACCGCGATCACGCGCGCAGCCGAGACACTGACGATCGTGCGGTAAACGGAGCGTCACGCGGATCCGCTGGCGCATAATTCGCGGCCATCCGGCTGCTTCGGTCGTGCCGTATCAGGTTTCCACCAGTCCGAGCAGCACCGCCTTGGCCACGGCCTGGAAGCGGTTGTTCGCGTTGAACTTGCGGATGATTTCGCTTTCCAGCGTCTGCAGTTCGCCGGGCGTGAGGTTGAGCGTGCGTGCAAGCCGGGAGGAGGTGTCGCCCTTGGCCATCCGTTCGAGGCATTGCATTTCCAGCGGAGAAAGCTCGATGTCGGCTCTGGTGTTGCCGGCGGTTTCGTCGCTGTATCCGTGATCCCGTTCCAGCAGTTCGTTGATCTGCTGCATCTGGCGACGAACGGTCGAAAGCGAAGCCATCAATTCGCGCCGGCGCACCAGGAGCGCGTCGCGGAAAATCTCGTCCGCTTCCTCCTGGGTATGGGCCTCGTGCAGTTTGTCCATGAGTTCCTGGATGACGGCCACCGGCATGCCGACTTCGCGGCAGGTGTTGACCATCGCCATTTGGACCGCGGCCTGATGGTTGTAGACCCGCATCAGACCGATGCGTCCCGCCGACAGCAGGCCTTTTTCCTCGTAGAAGTGCAGCGTGCGATGGGTGACGCCGAAGGCATTGGCCATATCGGCGATGGCAATCGGGCCCGATGGAAGATCGGGAGGCAGGGTCGTCGCCGGCAGATAGCGATAGCGCGACTTTGATCCTGTGGTTGTATCGTCGGCTTCGAGATGCCGGCTAGAAGCGTTTGGCATTGTATCTCCCCCCTCCACGAGTTCAGTTAGATACGCTCACCCATACCCCTCACGCACGCCACGCTACGCAACCCCCGGCCATCAAGCCTGATTCATTGACAATATTAGTGCGAAGTGGCCGGAAATGGAACCGCGCCTCCCGCAGGATTTTCGGGCGGCGCCGGCTCGGTGCCAGCGCAGAGGCGAATGCTGCGCGCCTGGGACGCCGGACGGAGGATCGGACCCCGCGGAATGCAGAGTGTTGTTGCACCTATGGGTGGTATTCCGCACGCCGGCCTATCCATGGCAACAGCATATCGGACGAGGCACTTGCCCCGTTTGTCTCATGCTAAAAAACGATTGCGGCCAAAGACGATGCTCAGGAAGCGGGAGCCGACATCATTCGTTCGAGGTCGCTGCGGCGCGCAAGTTCGCGCAAGTTCCGCGGGTTGGAGATGAAGACGAAGCGATTGTCGTCCGTCGTCAGTCCCTTCTGGCAGTCAACCGCCCTCAGGAAGGAGGCGCGCGTGCCTTCGCGCGTATACTGCGTGGTGATCGTCAGGCAATCCATCAGCGGGCTGCTGAACTCTCCGGCCTTGGCAAACTGATAGAGCTTGCCGTTGAATGCCAGGGCCTCCTCGACGAAGGAATTTGCCTGGTAGAGGAAGTCCGTGGGCGTCATCGGACTGGCATAGGTCCTGGCAAACACGAACTTTCCAGTCAGCTTGTGGTGCAGGAGCATGGCCACCCGCTCCGGTGTGCCGGTGCCCGCCACCGAAACGATGAAATCCAGTCGCGGGTCCTGTTGCGGCGCATCCCGCTTGGCCTCGTGGCTCGAGGTCAGTTCGACGCTGTTCATCTGCTCGATAGCGGCTTTGACCGCATCCGCCAGGGGATGCAGCCGCGATGCCTCAGGCAGGTTGGCGTGAATGAAGAGTTGCGGGAGCGCGGATAGTTCGCGCGGATGGGCGGGCACGGGAGGCGCCGCCTCGACCATCTGCGGCGGGTTCGGGCTGGCCAGCAGCGTTGCCGCGTGGATGCCGAAAGCGGCGAAGTTGGCGACGGTAAGGGCAATGGCGCAACTGCGCAGCCGGTAGCGCTTCCGCGGGCGTGACGCAGGCGGCGCTGCGGGCTGGGGAGGGGCTTCCTCCGAGGTTGCGAGTGCTGTCGGCAACGTGGGTTCAATCGGCGCCTTCCATTCGTATGTCGGCACATAGGTCCCGCGGGGAATGAGGATGCGCATCGGGGCATTCTTTCCCTCGCTGGCATAGTACTGGTCGAGTAGCTTTCGCAGCTTGCCTGCCTGGACGCGCACCAGCGGGTCTCCCCCGGGATCGAAGGTTTCCGAGCGCGAAAAGACATCGATGCCGATGGCATAGCCCTTGAGCTGGTGTGAAAGCCCGGCCTGTTCCTTGTTCACGACGTATTCGAGAAAGGTGCGCAGCCGTCCCGAGCGACCAAAGGTCTTGCTGTCCAGGACCTTCTGGAGGTTCTGCCGGATCACATCGTGGTCGATATGATGGAAATGCTTCATGTCCCCCTGGTCCTGCAGCTCGCATGGACAACCGGATTGCAAGACCGACGCACGCCCCGGTCTGTCGCGGGCGCCGGCAGGTTGCCACAGAATTCCTGGCAGGGAGAAATCTGTGAATGCATGGATTTCACATCTTTCCCGGTGAGATAGCAAGAAAGTTCGGCGTTGAACATTAATTTTTCTTTTATCAAGTTTTGTGCGCGCGCGGTAGTGTCCCGGAATAGGGCGTCTCGGGTGGCCATGCCCGGCGGGAGTAAAGATTCCATCAAAGATTTGTATCGATCCATGCGGTAATCTCGTTGGCAAAACGATAGCGGATGGCTTAGAACGCTCATGGGTAACCGACTGAAAAACAAGCGATGGATGTGACCGAATGCCTGCGAAACTCTCCGTCAATCTCAATGCCGTGGCCATGTTGCGCAATCGTCGCGACCTGCCGTGGCCGAGCGTCGAAGGGCTGGGGCGGATCGCGCTTGCCGCCGGCGCCTACGGGTTGACCGTCCATCCGCGGCCGGACCAGCGGCATATCCGTTTCTCCGACCTGCCTGTTTTGCGCGCCCTGATCGACGACGAGTTCCCTGAAGCGGAATTCAACATCGAGGGTTATCCGACCGACGAGTTCCTCGAGCTCTGCGCCCGCGCGCAGCCCGATCAGGTGACGCTGGTGCCCGACGATCCGGCCCAGTCGACCTCCGACCATGGCTGGGATTTTCGCGCGCACCGGGCGTTTCTCACCGACGTCATTGCCCGGCTGAAGGCGCACGGGACGCGGGTGTCGCTGTTTGCTGATGGCGACGGTGATGCCGAGGCGGTGGCTGTCGCCAGGGAGACCGGCGCGGACCGGATCGAGCTCTATACCGGCCCTTATGGCGGCTGCTACGATGCGCCGGAGAAGGCCGTCCCCATCCTCGAGGCGCTTGGCGCCACGGCGGATGCGGCGCACGCCCTCGGGCTTGGCGTCAATGCCGGCCATGACCTCACCGTTGCCAATCTGCCCGCTCTCTGCGCCCGCATTCCCTATCTGGCGGAAGTCTCGATCGGCCACGGCCTGACGGCCGACGCCCTGGAATACGGCATGGCCGAAACGGTGCGGCGCTTCCGCCGTGCCTGCGGCGAGGCCGTTTGAGTTGATCCGCTGCTGAAGGTGAGTGCGTCACCGGGCGGTGACGCCTGAGGTCAGGACGTTTCAGGCGGCATTGATTTCCTGCGTGCACATGCCTGCCAGCGCGAAGTCGACCGCCGCTTCGGCGTGAATGGCGGTCGAGTCAAACCCCGGAAGTGGCAGCTTGTCGGGATCGAGGATCAGGCAGATCTCGGTGCAGCCGAGGATGACGCCGTCGGCACCTTCGGCGCGCGCCTTTTCGATCAACTCGAGCAATCGCCGGCGCGATGCGGGCAGGACATGCCCGGCGCAAAGCTCGTTGAAGATCACGTCATGGACGATCGTTCGCCCGTCCGCATCGGGAACCATCACTTCGACGCCATTGGCCTTCATGCGGTCGGCATAGAAGCCGTGTTCCATGGTGTAGCGGGTGGCAAGAAGCAGCGGGCGGTGACAGCCGGCCTTCTTCAGGGCGGCGGCGGTCTCATCGATGATGTGGATGAGCGGTACCGAGACGCGCTCGGCAACCGCGTCGGCGACCAGATGCATGGTGTTGGTGCAGATCAGCACACAGGCGGCGCCGGCGCCTTCAAGGCCGGCCGCGACATCGCCGAGCCGACGGGCGGCGTCGTCCCATCGACCGGCCTTCTGCAGCGAGACGATCTCCTCGAAATTGACCGAGTGCATCAGCACTTCGGCGGAGGCGAGGCCGCCGAGACGATTGCGCACCGCTTCGTTGACGAGGCGGTAATAGACCGCGGAACTTTCGAAACTCATGCCGCCGATCAGGCCGATGATGCGCATTTTTCAGATCCCCTCACATTGAACTGAGAGGAAAATATCGCGCCTGCCGCGCGGCAGGCTTGCATTGTCTGCACCGTTTTCGTGAGTTTGCGCTTTTTTGTTGCGCCTTTTTCCGCAACTGCGCAAACTGATTGCGCTTTGACGGGGTTATGGGGGAATTACGAATGCTGGATGAGCGCGACCGCAAAATTCTCGATCTGCTGCAAGCCGATGCGGGGGTCTCCGTAAGCCAGCTCGCCGAACGGGTTGCGCTCTCGGTTTCCGCCTGTTCCAGGCGCATCCAGCGGCTGGAGGAGGATGGCTATATTGCCCGCCGTATCGTCGTGCTCGACCGGGCGAAGATGGGGGTTCCGACCACCCTTTACGCGTTGATCAAGACCGCCCATCACTCGGACGACTGGATCGAGATCTTTCGCAAGGCGATCAGCGACATCCCCGAAATCGTCGAGGCCCACCGGTTGACCGGCAACTACGACTACATCCTGAAAATCGTGCTGCCGCGGGTGGAACATTATGACGTGATCTACAAGCGGATCGTCAGGAGGGTCGAGCTTTTCGACGTTTCCGCATCGATTTCGATGGAAGTTCTGAAGAGCGGGACGGCGGTTCCGGTCGCCTACGCCGAGTGAATGCCGCAGTCAGATAATTTCGTAGGCGAAAAAGACGCTGATGGCGACGATGCTGAAAAGGCCGGCGAGAAAGGTCCTGTCGGCCACCAGTTCCAGTCTCCGGCGCAGCAACTCGCGTGTGTGGAAGCGCATCGACAGATAGGATGACAGCGAACTGGCGAGAAAGAGGAGCGCGACAAGCGAGGTCACTTCATCGACACGGCTCGGGCCAAGGCGCCCCTCCGCAAGTTTCACCAGTCCGATCAGTGTCGCGCAGACTCCGATCATCGTGCCCGAGGTCGGCAGGATATGTTGCGACAGCACTTTGTTGAGCTGGGGCGGCTGTGGCTTTTCGTCGTCCATGATGCGGATCCGTCGATACTGCCAGGCTCCGTCGCGCGAAGCCTCGAGCACAGCCTCGTCAAAACCGCCGCGCCCGTCAAAGGATTTTCACAAGCACCGCGCGCAGTCGGCTATCGGGTCGGCGAGGGCAGGCTGGCATCCTTCTCGCACTTGGCGAGGTCTAGCTGCTTGAAGGAATAGACGGCGACGATCCGTTTGGCAGCGCTGTCGGTCTCGACCTTCATGCAGGCGCAGGCGTAGCCGTAGTTGCCATTGGTGGCAACGAATTCGCGCTCGGAAAAGTCGGAGATGTTCTCCATTCCCAGCGCTTCGTCCTCGCCGCCCTGGGTGCTGAGCAGCCAGCTCCCTTGCGAATCGTCGAGCCACAGATTGCCGGGCGTCGGTTCTGGATCCAGCCGCAGCGGTTTTCAGGGGCGGCAAGCGCCTGCGTCGCGAAAAGCAGGGCGCCGGCAAGGGCGAGCGGTAAGCGGTACGTCATGAAATGCTCCATTGATTCTGGCGACGCGGCAGCGTCGGAAATGTCGGCAGACTAGCAAACACCGCGACAAGCGACAGGGGGAAGTTGAAGGCTCTCCGGCAATGGCCGGCCAATTTTGGGCGCATTTCGGATCAAGGTTCTGCCTGCGGTGACGGCAGCGTGACGGGCGGCCATGAAACGTGTGATTCCGGCCACAAAATTACAGTCGGCGATACTTGACCTGTTCCGCCGTCTCGGTCATAACTCTTGAGAACCGTACCGTACGGTACGCAAAAGGAGTCGGGTTTTCGTCGTGCAGCCACAGAGCGAGACATTGTCGGAGTTTTCGCCCCGCCAGAACGCGGTTCTGGAGCAGGCGCTGGGGCTGCTCGTCAATGGTGGCGAGAAGGCTCTGACGACCTCGGGGGTGGCGCGTGCCGCCAACTGCTCCAAGGAAAGCCTCTACAAGTGGTTCGGTGACCGCGACGGCCTGTTGTCGGCGATGATCGCCTTTCAGGCGAGCAAGGTGCGCACCTTCGAGCGCGACGGCGAGCGGCTGACGGCGGAAAGCCTGCGCGAGCATCTGGTGCTGTTTGCCCGTGATCTGCTCGAGGTTCTCTCCGGCGACGTGTCGCTGGCGCTGAACCGTCTTGCGATTGGCCAGGCCAGCCGCGAGGGCGGCAAGCTCGGGCATCTGCTGCTCGAGCGCGGCCGTGGCCAGATCGACCGGCGGGCGAGGGCGCTCATCGATGCCGGGCGGCGCGCCGGTCTGTTGCGCTTCGACGACGGTGAGGAGGCCTATCGTACCCTGTACGGGCTGATCGTTTCCGATCTGCATGTGCGCATGCTCCTCGGCGAGAAGCCGGCGAAGAAGGATTTCGGGCCGCGGGCGGAGAAGGCGGTCCACGCCTTCCTGGCGCTGTGCGGCAGCGACAAGGTATTGGCGGGATCGGGCGGCAGGGCCGGTTGAGAGCGCCGAGGGAATAGAGTGTACAGAAGACAAGCATAGGGAAGGAAAATATCAATGCGCGTCTATTACGATCGTGATGCCGATCTCAACCTCATCAAGTCCAAGAACGTCGTCATCGTTGGCTACGGCTCGCAGGGCCGTGCGCATGCGCTGAACCTGAAGGATTCGGGCGCCACCAACGTCGCCATCGCGCTCAAGGCCGGTTCGCCGACCGTCAAGAAGGCCGAAGCCGACGGCTTCAAGGTCATGACCGTTGCCGAAGCCGCCAAGTGGGGCGACCTCATCATGATGGCGACCCCGGACGAACTCCAGGCCGACATCTACAAGAACGAGATCGCCGGCAACATCCGTGACGGCGCGGCGATCGCCTTCGCCCACGGCCTCAACGTTCACTTCGGCCTGATCGAGCCGAAGGCTTCGCTCGACGTCGTCATGATCGCGCCGAAGGGCCCGGGCCACACGGTTCGCGGCGAATACCAGAAGGGCGGCGGCGTGCCGTGCCTGGTCGCCGTTCACCAGAACGCTTCCGGCAACGCGCTTGAGCTTGCTCTCTCCTACGCCTGCGGCGTTGGCGGCGGCCGTTCGGGCATCATCGAAACCAACTTCAAGGAAGAGTGCGAAACCGACCTCTTCGGCGAACAGGTCGTTCTTTGCGGCGGTCTCGTCGAGCTCATCCGCGCCGGTTTCGAAACTCTGGTCGAAGCCGGCTACGCACCGGAAATGGCCTATTTCGAGTGCCTGCACGAAGTGAAGCTGATCGTCGACCTGATCTATGAAGGCGGCATCGCCAACATGAACTACTCGATCTCCAACACGGCCGAGTGGGGCGAATACGTCACCGGTCCGCGCATCATCACCGCCGAGACCAAGGCCGAGATGAAGCGCGTCCTGCACGACATCCAGACCGGCAAGTTCACCTCCGAGTGGATGCAGGAATGGAAGGCCGGCGGTGCCCGCTTCAAGGGCATCCGCCGCATGAACGACAGCCACCAGATCGAGGAAGTCGGCGCCAAGCTGCGCGGCATGATGCCCTGGATCGGCAAGAACAAGCTGGTCGACAAGGCCGTCAACTAAGCAGGCGACAGCCGGGCAATCGAGCTTCTCGATTGCCCGTTGCCAGCAACGGAACTATTCTCAAGAGCCGGGAGCGAAAGCATCCGGCTCTTTTTGCATTTTCCGGGAGGGTGCGATGCTCGTGCAAGCCTGCCTGAACGGCGGTCGATCCAAGTCGGAAAATGCCGCCATCCCCGTCACCATCGCCGAGATCGCGGCAGATGCGGCGGCAGTACGCAGGGCCGGTGCAGCGGAGCTGCATGTTCATGTCCGCAACCCCGCCGGCGACGAGACCATCGATCCTGTATATGTCGGCGCCTGCGTCAGCGCCATTCGCAGGGCGGCGCCGGGTATGCCGATCGGTGTCAGCACCGCCGCCTGGATCAGGCCCGGCGGAAGAGCCCGTCACGACCTGCTCAGGCAGTGGGACGTGTTGCCGGACTATGTCTCGGTCAATCTCAACGAGGACGACGCGCCCGAGGTCATGGACATCATGCTGGAGCAGGGGATCGGCATCGAGGCCGGCATCTGGACCCGCGATGACGCCTTCCGGTTCGTTTCGCTGCAACAGGGCCCGAGATGCCTGCGCTTCCTGGTCGAGACGATTTCAGACGATCCGGAGGCGGCGATGCAGGAATACGTCGCGATCATGGAGGTACTTGGCGGCGCCGGCTTTGCGCTTCCGGTGCTGCTCCACGGAGATGCCGGAAGCGCCTGGCCGATGATCGCGGAAGCGGCGCGCCGGGGATACGCCACCCGCATCGGTTTTGAGGACAGTCTGGTGCTCCCGGACGGCAGCCTTGCTCCGGACAATGCCGCGCTGGTTGCGGCGGCGGTGGGGATTATGGAGGTTGCGCCCCCGGAATAGGGATGTCTCTGGCTGGTGATGTGGTGTGCCGACAGGCGCATCCACCCGCCCCCGCGTTCGAGCGGGGCCTTTTTAGGGCTCACAAGCTCTGCGGGCTATATCGAGCGTCGCGCCATCGCGTGATAGATCCAGAGCACGACCACGGCGCCGATGACGGCCACGACCAGGCTGTAGATATTGAATCCGGTGACCCCCGAGGCACCGAAAAAGGTGAAGATCAGACCACCGACGATCGCCCCGATGATGCCGAGGACGATGTCCATGATCATCCCCTGACCGCTATTGTTGACGATCTTGCTGCCGATGAACCCGGCAATCAAACCCAGAACAATCCACCCGATAATAGACATCTGGCACACCCCTTGATCGGTTAGACTTTTCGACCATCTACCCCATTGAAGCTAGAAAGACGGGCTGGGAAATCAAGGTTCCAGCACGCCCGCGCGCTGCCATTCCATCGTTCCTTGGTATTGGCCGAAAAGGAGAACTGGCATGGGAATGCTCGATGACGCCGTTCCGGGCGGCAACATTTCGAAGCCGCTGATGATTGTCCTGGGGGCCTTGCTCGTCGGCAAGTTGTTTGGTTCGGGCAAGAACGAGAAGGAACCCGCCACTCCGCTGGAGCCGCAAACCGACGAGGCCGGCGGAATTCTCGGCGGGCTGGGCGGGCTTCTCGGCAAGCTCGCCGATGCCGGCCAGGGTGATGTCGCCGATTCATGGGTGAAGCCAGGCCAGAACAAGCCGATCTCGCCCGGAAATCTCGGCAATGCCCTCGGCTCCACGACGCTCAGCGATCTGGCCCGCGCATCGGGGATGAGCGAGCAGGAGTTGCTCCAGCAGCTTTCCGTCATCCTGCCCGGCGTCGTCGACCGACTGACGCCGCAGGGGCAGATCCCGAGCCGGGAGCAGATCATGGCCCTGCTGCGTACGTGACCGGGCGGAAATGGTGCGCGCGGAGCCGTCATGGTGGCGGCTCTTCCGAGGCCCGATTTGCCCTTTGAGGCGCCTTATCGGCGCGATTTCGTCGGTGCGGCGCTCCAAGTCGACGATTTTTGTTCGTGTTTTGACATTTTTCGCGGTCAATCGCCGCAAAACTTGTCACTGTGACAATTGGATAGGTCAGTAATGTTGACTTAATATTTATTGCGTGGTTTTGTCTCTCAACGACAAAAAATTACGAGGAAACCCCCGTGTTGAATTGGGATAATGTTTTTGCGACGCGCTCCAGCCGGATGCGTGCCTCCGAAATTCGTGAACTGTTGAAGCTTCTGGAGCAGCCCGACATCATTTCGTTCGCGGGCGGCATTCCCGATCCGGCACTCTTTCCCGATGCCGAATTCAAGGCCGCCTATGCGGACATCTTTTCCGGCGCCCAGGTCAGCGCGGCGCTGCAGTATTCGGTCAGCGAAGGCTACAAGCCGCTGCGTGAATGGATCGCCGGGCGCATGCAGGCGCTCGGCATCGCCTGCACCGCCGACAACGTCTTCATCACGTCAGGTTCGCAGCAGGCGCTCGACTATCTCGGAAAGCTCTTCCTTTCGCCGAACGACACCGCCCTGGTGACGTCGCCGACCTATCTCGGCGCACTCTCGGCATTCAATGCCTATGAGCCGGCCTACGACAGGCTGTCGCTGAACGGCAACCGCACGCCCTTGGCTTATCAGCAGGCGGCTGAGGCTGCCGGCGGCAGGGCAAAGTTCGCCTACCTCTCGGCCGATTTCGCCAATCCGACCGGCGAGACCGTCGACCGCGCCGGACGCGAGCGGCTGCTTGATCTGACCGACGAGATGGACATCGCGCTCATCGAGGACGCCGCCTATCAGGACCTGCGTTTCGATGGCGAGGCGATCCCGCCGATCCTGGCGCTGGAAATCGCCCGCAAGGGCTCGATCGAAAACACCCGCACCATCTATTGCGGCAGCTTCTCCAAGACGCTGGCGCCGGGGCTTCGGGTCGGCTGGGTCTGCGCGGCAATGCCGGTCATCCGCAAGCTCGTGCTGATGAAGCAGGCGGCCGATCTGCATTCCTCGACCATCAACCAGATGGCGATCCATCTCGTCGCCGAGCGCGGCTTCGACGAACAGGTGGCGAAGATCCACAAGGTCTACCGTCATCGTCGCGACCGCATGCTCGACGCGCTGGCGAAATACATGCCCGACGGTGTCAGCTGGACGAAGCCCGAGGGCGGCATGTTCGTCTGGGTCACGCTGCCTGAAGGCATGGATGGAGCAAAGCTGCTGGCGAAGTCGCTGGAAACCGCCAAGGTGGCTTTCGTGCCCGGCAAGGCGTTCTTCGCCGACGGCTCCGGGGCCAACACCTTCCGCGTCAGCTTCTCCTGCGCCAACGACCAGATGATCGACGAGGGCATTTCCCGCCTCGGCAAGCTCGTCAGCAGCGAACTCGCCGCGGGCTGACTTCCAAGATCCGCTCTCTAGGCAAACGGGCTCCTGACGGGGCCCGTTTCTCGTTTGACGACAAAGTCACCGAATGGTGACTGCGGGAAGCCATTGCGGCGTGGCCGGTGGATCCGCAGGCTTTTCCGGGCGGGGTGCTTGCAGTCTCGCGGCGCTTCGTCTTTGATCGCGTGTCGGCGCCGGTTGTCGGTGCGGACCATATTTCATGCGATTTTGAGGAGCATCCAGTGAGCCAGTTCCAGTTTCCCGTTTTCGATCTAGGCGCCTATGAAGCGGCGAGTGCCTCCGGCAAGCTGGAGCTGGGACGACAGGTCGACGAGATCTGCCGCACCACCGGCTTCCTGGCGATCGCCAATCACGGCATCGGGGCCGAGACAATCGATCGGGTGTGGACGATGACGCGCGCCTTCTTCGATCTGTCGGCGGAAGAGAAGCAGAAGGCGAGGGCGCCTTATCCCGGCTACCCCTACGGATATCTCGGGCCGGGCACCGAAGCGCTGGCCAAGTCGCGCAATGTCGACACGCCGCCTGATCTGAAGGAGAGCTTCAATGGCGGGCCGCTGTCGGTTCCGGCCGGCATGACCGACAAGGAAGCGCTCGGCTTCTGCTATGCCGACACCATCTGGCCGGACGCGCCGGCGGATTTTAGCGCGGCCTGGCAGGGCTACTATCGCGCCATGGAGGATCTCGCGGCCCGCATCATGCGGGTATTCGCGACGGCGCTGGGAATGCCCGAGCAGTTCTTCGATGCCTATGTCGATGCCCCGATTTCGGCACTTCGGGCGCTGAATTATCCCGAACAGACGGTTGCGCCCAAGCCCGACCAGCTTCGCGCCGGCGCCCATACCGATTACGGCAGCCTCACCATCCTGCTGCCGGAAGCGGGATCGAAGGGGCTCGAGATCATCACGCCCGACGGCAACTGGACGCCGATCCCGCCGGTGCCGGGCGCCTTCGTCATCAACATCGGCGACCTGATGGCGCGCTGGACCAACGAACGCTGGATCTCGACGGTGCACCGCGTCGTCAATCCGCCGGCGGAAGAGGGCGGCATGAACCGCCGCCAGTCGCTCGCATTCTTCCATCAGCCGAACTGGTTTGCCGAGATCGCCTGCCTGCCGTCCTGCCTGGCGGCGGGCGAAACGGCGAAGTATCCGCCGGTCCTCTCCGGGCCCTACCTGATGAGCAAGTTCAAGGCGACCGTGACGGCCAAGGCCGGTTGAGATAGAAAGCGTGAGGCCCGGGCGGATGCTCCCGCACGGGCCGCTCCATGGGTGCCGGCACCCTTCTGCCGGTGCCGTTGCGCGGCAGCGCGCAATCATTCGAGTTCAACCGGGTACCAGTCCATGTCTGTCAGGCTTGCCACCTTCAACGTCGAAAACCTCATGCAGCGTTTCGACTTCGCGGGCTTTCGCAACCAGCTCAAGCAGGATCGCGTGCTGAAGCTGTTCGACGTGCAGAACGAGCAGGCCTACCAGTTGCTCGAGCAGGCGCGCGTGGTTGCCTCGACCGACGATACCCGGCAGCTTTCGGCGCTGGCGATCGCCGAGACCGACGCCGACATCATCTGCCTGCAGGAAGTCGACAATCTGGCGGCGCTGCAGGCGTTCGAATACGGCTACCTGTTCCGCATGGTCGGGGCCGGCTACCGGCAGAAATACGTGCTTGAGGGCAATGACAGCCGCGGAATCGACGGGGCGATCATGATGCGCGACGAGACCCGTGACGGCGCCAAGATCGAGATGGTCGACATCAGGAGCCACGCCCAGCTCACCTACCGTGCCCTCGATCTCTTCAATCCGTCGCTGGCGGCGACCAATCAGCCGGACGACAAGATCTTCAAGCGCGATTGCCTCGAAATCGAGCTCCTGGTCGGAGGGCGGCCGCTGACGCTCTATGTCGTCCACTTCAAGTCGATGGGCAATCCCCGCAACGGTCTTGACGGCCGGCAGTCGAGCATGCCGATCCGCGAGGCCGAGGCGAGGGCTGTCCGTCGGATCATCGAAGAGCGCTTCGGCACCGGAAACAGCGCTGCCGGCAGCTTCGCCATCTGCGGCGATTTCAACGACTACCAGGAGCGCGTCATCGTTTCCGGCGATGCGCGCAACGGCTACCGGTTCGACCATGTCGAGGAGGCGACAAGCGCCATCGACGTCCTGACCCATGACGGCTTCGTCGAAAACGTCATGTGTCGCCGGAACCCGCTCGACCGCTGGACGCTCTATCACGCACGCGGCCCGGAGGAACGCTGGCTTTGCCAGCTGGATTATATCTGCCTGTCGCCGGCGCTCGCCCGTTACAATGCCGGAACAGTCCCGGAAATCGTCCGGGCCGGGCAGCCCTACCGCACCATCTTTCCGCCGGGGCAGGAGGTGGCGCGCTATCCCAGGATTGGCTGGGACCGGCCGAAGGCATCGGACCACTGTCCCGTGGTGATGGAGCTCGATCTGCCGTGAACGGTGAAACCGACAACCGCGAACAGGCGGGCTGGCCGCCGGAGAACACGGTGTTCAGGATGCGTTCCGTCGTGCTCCGGGTCGAGCCGGGCGAGCATCCCTTCCATGCCCGCGAAAAACAGAGGGCCAGGGAAAACTGGGTCGCGGAGAGCAGGGCCAATCCGGCGTTGTTCGATGGTTCCATGGTGTTCCAGGACAAGCTTTCGATCAGTGATGGCGACATCCGCGCAATCGGCCATATCGTGCCCTATTCCACCTTCCTCTGGTGGCGAAGACAGCCCGGCGGTTGCGGCGGCTTCCATGTCTTCGCCCTGCCGGTGCCGGTGT
>JAEWPB010000028.1 GCA_023399465.1 Pseudomonadota bacterium | reverse complement strand
CGAGCCGGCGTGGCAACGCCATGGACGCCAAGCATCAGGCCGGCTAGGAGGCCGAGGAACAGACCGTGAGCCGGATAAAGGACCATGAAATGCGGGCCGCCACCCTGCGGGTCGCGGCCCCCTCTTTCTTATTGGAAGACCGCGTTAGGATTATCCAGACTGTCGGAACCTTCAAGCTCGACATTGCCGAGATCGAGTGACGAAATGACGCGCTCGATCGAACGGGTCTGGTCGATCAGGCCGTCGATCGCCGCCTGCACGGTGGCGTTGCCCACCGCGTTGCCCTCGCCGATCATCTGGTCGTAGGCCTCGACGCTTTCGGCGCGCTTGGCCATGGCGTTCATGGCGTCGAGCGTCTTGGCAAGTTTCGCCTTCATTTCGTCGTCGAGCGCCTTGTCCTTCTCGGCTACCAGGTCGGAGAGCGAGGGACCGGTCATCTTCGTGCCGTCGACGCGGGTGTATTCACCGGTATAGGCCGAGGCGATGCCGACGGCATCATAGAGGTGCGAGTTGTGGGTGTTGTCGGAGAAGCAGTCATGCTCCTCTTCCGGATCGTGCAGCAGCACGCCGAGCTTCATGCGCTCGCCGGCAAGCTCGCCATAGGACAGAGAACCCATGCCGGTCAGGATTGCAGTCAATCCGGCCTTGGGGTCGGCAGTCGCGACCTTTGCCGCCTCGCCATCGGCCTTCCACTTGTCGACCATGTCCTCGAGATCGCTGATCAGCAGCGACGAGGCGGCCTTGAGGTAGGCGGCGCGGCGGTCGCAATTGCCGTTGGTGCAGCTCTTGAGGTCGTAGTCGGTGAACGGACGATTGCCGGCGCCGGCCTTGGTGCCGTTCAGGTCCTGGCCCCAGAGCAGGAACTCGATCGCGTGGTAGCCGGTGGCGACGTTCGCCTCGACTTCGCCGGCCTCATGCAATGTCTCCGACAGGAGCTCCGGCGTGATGTTGCTGGCGTCGACGTCCTTGCCGTTGATCTTGATCGTCTTGTTGGCAATGATATTGGCGACATAGAGCGCGTTCTCGTCGCTCTCGCTGCCATAGGCGGCATCGACATAGTCGATCAGGCCCTCATCGAGCGGCCAGGCGTTCACCTTGCCTTCCCAGTCGTCAACAACAGGATTGCCGAAGCGATAGACTTCCGACTGCTGGTAGGGGACGCGGGCCTTGATCCAGGCTTCGCGGGCCGCCTTCAGCGTGTCGGCGCTCGGGTTGGCCAGAAGCGCGTCAATCGCGGCGTCGAGCGTCCTGGCGGTCGAAAGCGAGTCTTCGTATTTGGCAAGCCCGACGTCGGCAAAGTGCTTGACCACCGCCGCGGGTTCGGTTGCAGCGAGAGCCTGACCGCTGAAAGCTACGGATGCGGCAAGGAGCGCCAGAGCGGCGCGGCGATAGGAATTCCGTTTCATGACCCACTCCTCTAGGGCGGCAGAACGTCGCCTGATATCGGGTGGTGTCATTGCGCAAAATTAAACTGGTGTCAAATCATCTAGTTTAGAACGATTTGAAGCGCCGAGCGCCGCCCTCAGGCGCCGCGCCGTTTCATATGGCAGAAGAAGAAGCCGTCCGTGTCGGTCGAATGAGGAGTGAGGGTGACGGTCTTGCCGTCGCGGGAACGCGGTAGCGCTGCCCCGGCGCCGAACAGGCGCTTCCAGGTGTCGAGTGCCGGCTGGATCTCGTATTCCGGATTTTCCGCACAGAAGCGAGTGACCTGCGCCTCGTTTTCCTCAGGCAGGACGGAGCAGGTGACATATATCAGTGCGCCGCCGGGCCGGACGTATTCGGCGGCCTGGGCGAGTGCCTCACCCTGTTGGGCGATGCGTTCGTCGAGGTTCTTGGCAGTCAGCCGCCATTTGGTGTCGGGGCGCCGCCGCCAGGTGCCGGTACCGGTGCAGGGCGCGTCGACCAGCACGCGGTCGAAACGCCCGACCAGGCCGGAAAGCCCGTCGCGGCTGTCATGGACCTGAACGTTGCGGGTGCCGGCGCGGCGCAGTCGTTCGATGATCGGCGCCAGCCGCTTGCGATCGGCGTCATAGGCGTGCACCTGGCCCTTGTTGTGCATTGCTGCAGCCATGGCCAGTGTCTTGCCGCCGCCGCCGGCGCAGTAGTCGAGAACCTGGTCGTGCTCCTGGGGATCGGCAAGCGCCGCCACGATCTGCGAACCTTCATCCTGCACTTCGAACCAGCCCTTCTGGAAGGAGAGTTCGGCGGTGACGTTGGGGAGCCGCGAGGGGCCCTCGCCAGCGGCGATGCGGATTCCGTTCGGCGCGATCCCGGCTGCCTGCGCATGCGAGCGCTCCAGCGCCTTGAGCACCTTGTCGCGCGTGGCTTTCAGGGAATTGGTGCGCAGGTCCAGCGTCGGGCGTCCGGCAAGCGCTTTCGCCTCCTCCAGCCACCCATCGCCGAAATTGGTTTCGAAGGAAGGTTGGACCCATTCCGGGATGTCGCCCTGGACATGGGCCGGGGCATCCTCGAGGTTACGGGCGGCAAAGGCCGCGAACACCTCGGGCGCCGGTGGCGTCGGGGCAAACCGGTCGTCGGTGAGTTCGGCGGCGAGCGTCTCGGGCGTCATTCCCCACTGGCGAAACATCACCGCATGGGCAAGTGCGGAAGCGCCGTCGTCATCCATCAGCCAGGCATGCGAGAGGCGCATTCTCAGGGCGTCATAAACGATGTTGCCGATTGCGGCGCGATCGCCCGATCCGGCGAAGCGGTGGCTGAGGCCCCAGTCCTTCAGGGCATCGGCCACCGGGCGCTTGCGCGCTTCGATATCGGCCAATACCTCGATGGCTCCCGCGAGCCGACCACCCAGACGCATTCTCAATCTCTCCTGAACAATTCCTCGGGGTGGTACCCGTGATTGGGCGGAAGAGCAAGCGTTTCGGGACAATTCACTTGAGGACTTCGTAGCAGATGTTGGCGGTGCCGCTACGGACCATGTCGACTTCGTGGGCGGCGGCCTTCGACAGATCGAGCACCCGGCCGCGAATGAAAGGACCGCGATCGTTGATGCGGACAACGACGCTCTTGCCGTTGCGCTTGTTGGTGACCTTTACCCGGGTTCCGAATTTCAGCGAGCGATGCGCTGCCGTCAACTTGGCGGCATTCATGCGTTCGCCGGATGCAGTCTTGGATGTCAGTGCGTACCAGGACGCGCCACCACAACCAGCGGCGCTGGCCTCGAGCGGCAGAAGAACTGAACTCGCTGCAATGACAGCGGCGGCAACAAAAGAACGGCGAATGGTCGTCATTTGGTTTCCCCTCTCTGTGAGCTTGCTAAGCGGTATGCTTAATGAAGGGGCGCTTGAATCGGCCGAATAATGGCGAAAAGGGGTCAAGCGTGATCACGGAATGTTACAGGCTGTAACAATCGCGAAGTCACGCAAACTATTGATCGCGGATTCGTGAACGTCTAAAATAAAGAAAAAAATAAGTAGATTCAGTAAGAAATTCGAAGAAAATTCCACTCATCGCGACGCCGGATTCGCGTTCACGAAAATCGTGAAAATAATTTTCCGCTAGATCCGGTTTTTTCGCTGAAAATATGGAAGTTTACCGGTTCTTAACTATAGAAATTGACCGGAAAATTCGCAAAAGTAGCTTTGGCAGAAATTTCCTGCCTTTCATAGCATGCGATATATCCGCCTGGGAGCCCATCCATGGGTGGAAACCGGCTGCTGGGCAGCAACCATTCATGGTGCGCACGATGGCCCGGCGACCGGCCTGAAACCGGTCGCCGCCAAATGTCTGTCAAGAGGAAATATCAGCCCCGCCAGCTGTTGTTGGTCCAGAGATCGGACAGCGAAATGCGGTAGTCGGGGAAGCGGAAGGCAAAGCCGAGGTCGCGGATCTTGCGGTTGGAGACGCGTTTGTTCTCGCCGTAGAAGGAGCGCGCCATGGGGGAGAGGTCGGCGGTTTCGAAGGGTTGCTCCGGTGGCGGCGCGATGCACATCAGGCGGGCCGCCTCGGTCACCACGTCCTGCGGCGGTGCCGGCTCATGATCGGTGACATTGTAGATGCCAGCCAGCTTGCGCTCGGCGAGAAGGCGGGTGGCAGCACCGATATCCTCGACGCGAATGCGGTTGAATACCTGGTCCTTCTTGACTAGCCGGCGGGCCGTCCCTTCGGCAAGATTGCGGAAGGCGTTGCGGCCGGGACCATAGATGCCCGACAGTCGCAGGAGCGCTACGGGCAGGTTCTCGCTTTCGCCAAGTGCTGTCCAGGCCTGCTCGGCCTCGAGGCGCTCCAGCGAGCGCGCCGAAACGGGATTGCAGGGCGTGTTCTCGTCAACCCAGGCTCCGCCGTGATCGCCATAGACGCCGACGGTGGAGAGGTAGCCGATCCACTCCAGTTTCGGCATGAGCCTGCGGATCGAGCCGCCGGCAAGGCGCAGCAGCGGATCGCCGTCGCGTCCGGGCGCGATCGATTGTACGAGATGGGTGACGGTCTGCAGTTCTCCGGCAAGGTCTTCGCCGATCATGGTGCCATCGAACAGGAAGGGGACGATGCCGCTTGCGGCAAGTGTTCCCGCCTTGTCCTCGCTGCGCGTTGTTCCGGCAATGCGCCATCCGGGCGCGGCCATGGCTGCCGCGATCGCTTTGCCGGAGTAGCCGGCCCCGAAAATCATCAGATGTGTCATGCTTCTCCAGCCCTTTTCCATTCCGCTAGCACGTCCGCGTCGGTTTCCGGTGGACGCCGTCCGGAAAATTCCCTGAACGCCTGTGCGTCCATCAATCTGGAGAGCGCCCAGACCGCCATGCCGCGCACCGCCGGCGAGGCGTCGCCTGAAAGCCGCTGGCACTCGCCGATCAGCGCCCGGTCGCCGGAATTGCCGGCGGCGATCAGCACGTTGCGGACAAAGCGGTCGCGGCCGATGCGCTTGACCGGTGAGCCCGAGAAGAAGCTGCGAAAGGCCGGGTCGTCGAGCGTGAGCAGGAAGGCGATCGACGGCGCCACCAAATCCGGGCGCGCTTGCAGTTTGATTTCCGAGGCGCTCTGGGCGAACTTGTTCCAGGGGCAGGCGGCGAGACAGTCGTCGCAGCCATAGATGCGATTGCCGATCAGTTCGCGCAGTTCCGGTTCGATCGGCCCTTTGTGTTCGATGGTGAGATAGGAGATGCAACGCCGCGCATCGATCTGGTAGGGGGCCGGGAAGGCGCCCGTCGGGCAGGAGTCGAGACAGGCGCGGCAGGAGCCGCAGTGATCGTGCTCGGGTGCGTCGTAATCGAGTTCGGCCGTGGTGAACATGCTGCCAAGGAATAGCCAGGAGCCATGGGTGCGGCTGACGAGATTGGTGTGCTTGCCCTGCCAGCCGAGCCCGGCGGCTGCCGCAAGCGGCTTCTCCATTACCGGGGCGGTATCGACGAACACCTTGACGTCGGCCTCGGAACGGGCGGCAAAGCGCGTGGCGATTTCCTTCAGTCGTCCCTTGATGAGGTCATGGTAGTCGCGGTTGCGGGCATAGACCGAAATAGCGGCGCGATCATACAGCTTCAGCACATCGCGCGGGTCGTCTTCGGGGCCGTAGTTCATGCCGAAGACGACGATCGAGCGAACCTCGTTCCACAGTGTCCGGGGATCGGCGCGCCGCTCGCGCGTCTCCGCCATCCACTCCATCGTGCCGTGATAGCCGGAGGCAAGATAGGCGTCGAGCCGTGCCGGAGCTTCGGGGATGGCATCGGCTCGGGTGATGCGGCAAAGGTCGAAGCCCTGCCTTTCGGCTTCGCCCCGAATGAACCCGGTCAGCGTTTCCCGGCGTTTGCGGGCTTTCTCCTCTGTCCGGTCATGCGTCATGCTTGCCTTCGTCAGAAATCGAGATCCGCGTAATGCGAAACCGGGGTCACGCCGCGCACCTTGTCGGCGAGCAGCGGCCGGAAGGAGGGGCGCGACTTCAGGCGCTGGTACCAGTCCTTTGCCGTCGGCGATTCCGCCCAGTCGATTTCGCCGAGATAGTCTAGCACCGAAACGGAAGCGGCCGCAGCCAGATCGGCGTAGCTCAGCCGGTCGCCGGCGAGCCAGGTACGCGACCCTGCCAGCCAGGAAAGGTATCTCATGTGCTGGCGGATGTTTGTCCGCGCGGTCCGCAGGATCTTGGAATCCGGTGCCCCGCCGCCCTGGTCCGGGGTCATCTGCAGCTTGTAGACGCGTTCGCGGGCGAGCGGATAGGTGACGTCCTTTTCCATCTTCACCATGAACCATTCCGTCAGCCGGCGGATCTCGGCGCGCTGGAAGGGGTCTTCCGCCAAGAGGCGCCGGTCACGCTTGAGCACGCCGTGGGTTTCGTCGAGATATTCCGAGATCACCGTTGCCCCGCAAAGCGCCCGCATGCTGTCGTCGACATAGACCGGCAGCGAGCCGGCCGGGTTGAGCGCGAGAAAGTCCCGGCGCTTTTCCCACGGCTGTTCGTCGATCAAATCCGCATGAAAGCCATATTCAGTGAGGATCAAGCGGACGAACCGGGACGCAGACGACATCGGATGGTGGTAGAGTGTGGGCATATATCGGACTTTGTGACGGTAGGTTGCAACGGCGCCGACCAGCGGATCGCTGGCGGCTCTGGCCATGACTCATATTGCGAAGCTATAGGTGGTTGCCTGCGCCAATACAAGCGAATCAGGCGGTCCCGCCTCCCTACAAAGGACACACCATGGGTGACCAATCAATTATAAGTGCGCTCGTTCTCGGCCTTCTCGAGGGGCTGACGGAGTTCATCCCGGTTTCCTCGACTGGCCACCTGCTGCTGGCCGCGCATTTCCTCGGCTTCAAGTCACCTGGAAACACCTTTGCCGTCCTGATCCAGCTCGGCGCCATCCTTGCCATCCTGCTGGTCTATTTCCAGAAGCTGCTGACGATCGCCAAGGCACTGCCAACCAGCGCCCGCGCCCGCCGTTTCGTCGCGACCGTACTGATCGCATTCCTGCCGGCGGTGGTCATCGGCATGCTGGCGCATGGCTTCATCAAGTCGGTGCTGTTCGAGACGCCGATGCTGATCTGCGTGATGCTGATCCTCGGCGGCTTCGTGCTGCTGGCCGTCGATCGCATGGTGCTGCATCCGAAGTACAAGGACGTGATGGACTATCCGCCGAAGCTGGCCTTCGGCATCGGCCTGTTTCAGTGCCTGGCGATGATCCCGGGCACGTCGCGCTCGGGGGCGACGATCGTCGGCGCCCTGCTGATGGGGACGGACAAGCGCTCGGCGGCGGAATTTTCGTTCTTTCTCGCCATGCCGACCATGGCCGGCGCTTTCGCACTCGATCTCTACAAGAACCGCGACGTCCTGAGTTTCGACGATGCCGCCGTGATCGGCGTCGGCTTCGTTGCGGCCTTCGTCGCCGCCGTGCTCGTCGTGCGCTCGCTGCTGGAGTTCGTCTCGAAGCGTGGCTACGCGCCGTTTGCCTACTGGCGGATCATCGTCGGCACGCTCGGCCTCATCGGCCTTTATGTCTACGGCTAGGGGAGGCCCTGCCGCCAAGCCAAGAAAAAGGGCCGGTCGCTATGCCGGCCCTTTTTCTTTTGTCTTATTCGGCTGCAATCGAGCCGATCGAACCCGTGCTGCACGGGTCTACACCATAGGCGGGGGCGCATTCGGCCTTCACCGCAGCAACGGTGCCCGGTGCCATGAACGAGCCTGCGAGGATGACGAGTGCCGCACACGCAAAAAAGAGTGCGATGGACTTGCCCATGGGAATGCCTTTCCGTGCGGGACCACG
>JAEWPB010000015.1 GCA_023399465.1 Pseudomonadota bacterium | reverse complement strand
GCTTCGGGCTGTTCGGCCTGCTGCTGCTGTTGCTGCTGTTCCTGCAGCTGCTTCTGGCGCTCCTCGCGCGCCTTGCGGCGTTCTTCGCGGGTCTGACCCTGCTGGCCGCCTTCCGGGGCTGCTTCTGGCGCGGCCTGCTGCTGTTGCTGCTGCTCCTGCAGCTGCTTCTGGCGCTCCTCGCGTGCCTTGCGACGTTCCTCGCGGGTCTGGCCCTGCTGGCCGCCTTCCGGGGCTGCTTCGGGCTGGGCCTGCTGCTGTTGCTGCTGTTCCTGAAGCTGCTTCTGGCGCTCCTCGCGCGCCTTGCGACGCTCTTCGCGGGTCTGACCCTGCTGGCCACCTTCCGGGGCTGCTTCAGGCGCGGCCTGCTGCTGTTCCTGCTGACGCTGCTTGCGGCGTTCCTCGCGGGACTGGCCCTGCTCGCCGCCCTCAGGCGCGGCCTGCTGCTGCTCCTGCTGACGCTGCTTGCGGCGCTCCTCGCGGGACTGGCCCTGCTCGCCGCCCTCAGGCGCTGCCTGCTGCTGCTGCTGCTCCTGCTGGCGCTGCTTGCGACGTTCCTCGCGGCTCGGCTGCCCTTCCGGCGCCTGGCCTTCCTGGGCCTGCTGCTCGTTCTTCGGCTTGCGGCGAACCGGCTGCTCTTCTTCCGCCGCCTGCACCTTCACGACATCGCTCAGCACGACGCCCGCGATATCCGGCCGCATTCCAGTTGCGCCCGCCGGGTTCACCAGGAGCGAAAGCGAAACGAACGGAAACGCCACGGTTGCAAGCAGTCTGGATCTTCTAGCCATATTGTATTTTTCCTCACTAGCTTTGACCCTCGTCGGGTCACGGGTCTGTGATCAGCAATTTGAGGATATTTTATGTTTTCGCCGGTTTTGACGGTGTTTTCCTCAAATCTCAGGCCTGTTGAGCTAGCGATTCGCACCTTAACTCGCGATGAACAGCCTATACATCGCCGCTTCAGCATTATCGCTGCACTCCGTCGTTAAACGGCAAAACCGCCTGACCGGCCTGCTTTTCTTCCGAACTTAAATCCAGTTGCATTTTGCTTCAAAAATGAAAAAGTAGCCGTCAAGCGGGACCCCCCGCCCGTTTTGCCGGCGGCGAAAAGATCAACAAATCCGCCTGCGACCAACAGAGAGGATTACCATGCGCATTTCTACTCGTCTCCTTGCTGCGGCCTCGATCGCTGCAATGTCCCTGTTCGCCGGCTCGGCAATGGCCGAGGGCGAAAAGCTGATCATCGGCACCGAAGGCGCCTACCCGCCCTTCAACAACCTCGAAGCTGACGGCACGCTGACCGGCTTCGACATCGACATCGCCCGCGCGCTTTGCGATGAGATGAAGGTCACCTGCGAATTCGTTACCAACGACTGGGACGGCATCATCCCGGCTCTGCAGGCCAAGAAGTTCGACGCGATCATCGCCTCGATGTCGATCACGCCGGAGCGCCTCGAGAAGGTCGACTTCACCAACAAGTACTACAACACCGGCCCGGCGATCGCTGTTCCGAAGGATTCCGACATCACCGAAGCCAACGAGGAAACCCTTGCCGGCAAGTCGCTCGGCGCCCAGGGTTCGACCACTCACGCCAACTATGCCGAAGCGCATATGAAGAAGTCGGAACTCAAGCTCTATCCGACCGCTGACGAGTACAAGCTCGACATCACCAACGGCCGCATCGATGGCGTCATCGACGACATCGTCGTCCTGTCGGAGTGGGTCAAGTCGGATGCCGGCAGCTGCTGCCGTATCATCCAGCTGCCGATCGACGAGCAGATCAACGGCAAGGGCGCCGGCATCGCCCTCCGCAAGGGCGAAACCGCTCTGGCCGAGAAGTTCAACGCCGCCATCGACGCACTTCGCGCCAACGGCAAGTATGCCGAAATCAACAACAAGTATTTCGACTTCGACGTGTACGGCAACTAAGCCTTGCCGCACGGCAAAAGCAACCACGCATTGATGCGCGCGGTGGCTTCGCCAGCTCTGCGGAAAGTTTTGCAGAAATTGCAAATTCGCCGGGGATTTGGTACGAAAACTACGTGGCGGAAGGCTTGCTCTTCCGCCATTTTTATTTGACAACACAAGAACAAGAACAGGCGGCTTAGGCCGCAAGGGGAAGTATTGCATGAGCGGACTTTTTTCCGCCTTGGGCTCGTTCTGGGCCTGGATTGGCTACACCTTCGATCCGCTCTGCGGACCGGCCGGTCTCTTTACACTATTCGGCTCGTCCTCGATCGTGGCTTGCGGCGAAACCGGCTGGGGCGACGAGATCGCCTTCGGCGTCAAGGTAACGGTATCGCTCGCGCTCGCCACCTTGCCGATCGGCCTCATCCTCGGCTTCTTCATCGCGCTGGCGCTGCAGTCCCGGGAAAGGACCCTTAGAACCGCCGCCGGCATCTATACGACGATCTTCCGCGGCCTGCCGGAACTGCTGACGCTGTTCATCGTCTATTACGGACTGCAGATGGTGATCCAGTCGGCGCTGAGCTATGTCGGCGTCGAGCAACGCATCGAGATCAATGCCTTCTTCGCCGGTATGGTGGCGCTGTCGGTGGTGTTCTCCTCCTACTGCTCCGAAGTGCTGCTCTCGGCCTTCCGGGCGATCCCGAAGGGCCAGTACGAGGCCGGCGACGCTCTCGGCCTGCACCGCAGCCGCACGATGATGCTGATTGTCCTGCCGCAGCTCGTGCGTATCGCCCTGCCCGGCCTCGGCAATCTCTGGATGATCCTGCTCAAGGATACTGCCCTGGTCTCGGTCATCGGCCTGTCCGACATCCTGCGCCAGACCGGCATTGCCGCGAAGGTGAGCAAGGAAGCCTTCTTCTTCTACAGCCTTGCCTGCGGCCTCTATCTGGCGCTGGCGATCATATCCTCCGTCGGTCTCGGCTTCGTCGACCGCTGGGCCAAGCGCTCGGAGATGAAACGATGAGCTACGCCGAAAAACTCCTGCCGCCGCAGCCGGCACCGCCCGCCGTCGCACAACCGCTGACCTGGTCACGCATCATCGGCGTCTCGGTCCTGGTGCTCTGGGCAGTGCTCGGCCTCGGCCTCGTCTACATGATGATCACCGGCTGGGACAGCGAGAAGATCACGCGCTACGGCCCGCGCTACCTCTCGGGCCTGTGGGTGACGATCTCGCTCGTCGGGCTGTCGGTCATCCTCGGCGGGCTCCTGTCGCTGCCGATCGCCTTCGCCCGCATGTCCGGCAGCCGGATCCTGAACGCCATCGCCTATTCCTATGTCTACGTGTTCCGCGGCACGCCGCTGCTCGCCCAACTCTACCTGATCTACTACGGCCTCGGCAGCTTCAAGCCGCAACTCGAGGCCATGGGACTGTGGTGGTTCTTCCGCGAAGCCTGGTATTGCGGCCTGCTGTCGCTGACGCTCAACACCGCCGCCTATCAGGCCGAGATCCTGCGCGGCGCCATCGAGAGCGTGCCCCGCGGCCAGCACGAGGGTGCCGCCGCCCTCGGGCTATCGAAAAAGGTCAGCTTCTTCAAGATCATCCTGCCGCAGGCGCTGATCGTCGCGCTGCGTCCCTACGGCAACGAGATCGTGCTGCTGATCAAGGGCTCGGCCGTGGTCTCGGTCGTCACCGTCTTCGATCTGATGGGCCAGGCCCGCTACGCCTTCTCGCGCACCTTCGACTACCAGGCCTATCTCTGGGCCGCGATCTTCTACTTCGCCATCGTCGAGACGCTGCGCCATGTCTGGGCCTGGATAGAGGCGCGCCTGACGCGCCACCTGAAGCGATAAAGCGCTATTCACTCGATCGCCGGCATCGTGGCCGGCGATCGGGCCATTGCGCGGCTCCACGCCCGCCGCTCTGCCACGACCGGCAGCACTCGCCGACGAGCGATGCTAACACCTTGATATCTCCGGAAAATATTCCCTTGCCAAACAGAACTGTTTAGCATTGATTAATGCACAAGTGCTTCCATTCGCTTGTGACCGCCGAAGGCCACCCATGTATCAACGGGAGCCAGATCGCATGAACACAGACCTCGAACTGCAATTGAAGGGATATGGCATGACCACCGCCCATATCCTCTACCGCCTGCCCGACCATCCCGCGATCCTGCAGACCTATATCTGGCAGCACTACGACATCGCCCCCGATTTCCCCGAGATGTCCGGCTTCCTGAAATTCTGGCAGGAGAAGCTCGACGGTCCGCTGCATTCCGTACGCTACGTCCACCGGCGGCTAATCACGCCCGGCGAATGGCGGGCGCTGAAGGGCGAGTTCATCCTGCACTGAGCACCGGGCGATGCCCGCCCGCGGACGCTGGCCGCGGCTTCCGCGTGCGTCAGACATGCACCTGGCCGTGCGACAGTTCGCCGACCGTCGGATCCCTGCGCAGCGTCGAATAGAGGATGAAGGCGTAGAAGACCCCGATGATCAGCAGAACGCCCCATCCCGGAACCGGACCGAACGCGGCATTGGCGACAAGTTCGTCAATCGACTTGATATGGGCGCCGTTCATGCTGCTGCCGCTGCCGCCGGCCGGCGTGAATATCTTCAGCAGCCAGGCGAGCAGCAGGATGAAGTACATCCAGCAGTAATTGCGCTGCAGCCGGCGATCGAAGGCCTGCCGGTAACTCATCAGGAACACCGGATCGCGCAGGCTCTGGGCTATCGGCGCGGCCCAGTTGGGATTGATTTCCGGTTGCGGGTTGAGGATCTGCGCAAAATAGTTGCGTTCGAGGCGACGGACGCGGGCGCGGTAGACGTCGAAGAAGCGGTAGCGCCGCGCTTCGATCAGCAAGAGCAGGCTGACCAGCAGCATTGCGAAGATGAGCACCCCGTGATGCGAGGACGGCGTCGACAAGGACACCGACAGGAGCGCGGCGACCACCGTGATCGCCCAGTTGCTGGTGCGGTCGATGCGGTCGCGCCAGCCGGTCATCCGCCCCATTTCGCCGCGATAATAGTGGATGACGGCATTGATGGTTTCGGTCGAGGTACCCGGCAAGGGCGGGCCCGCCCCGTCGGTGGCGGCCACCTGACGAAGAATCTGACCCGGTTCCGCGGCCATCGTTTTTCCTCCTGCGATTTTTGTGCGCGCGCCAATACATATTAGCATTTCCGCACGAAAACGTGGGAAATTAGAGCGCGTTGCGATCGTTTGCCTCACCCGGCCACGGACTAGCAGATAGGGCCGTCGGCGCGGAAGGAAAGCACCGCGTGCGCCGGTCTTGCGTTTCGCTGCCATTGCCAAAGGCACAAAAGCGTTCTAGAGCCTGCCGCAAACGCAACAGCCTGCCGGACACCATCGCCATGACCAAGATCGACGAAGAAGCCCTCGCGGAAGCCTACAACCGCGCGCTTGCGCTGGAAAAGTCCGGCGAGATCGATGCCGCGGTCGCAGCCTACCACGAAGTGCTGGCGCTCGATCCAGATGATCACGGCGGCGCCTCCGTGCGCCTTGCCGCGCTCGGTCGCGGGGAAGCCCCGCCACGCGCGCCCGACGCCTATGTCGAGACGCTGTTCGACCAGCATGCCGAAGTCTTCGAGGATGTCCTCGTCGAGCAGCTCGGCTACTGCGTACCGCTGCTGCTGCGCCAGCGCCTGCAGGAACTGGGCCTCGGACCGTTCGGCCGCGTCCTCGATCTCGGCTGCGGCACGGGCCTGACCGGCGGCGCGCTGCGCGACATGGCCGGCGACATCACCGGCATCGACCTGTCGGAGAACATGGTCGAGATCGCGCACGAGAAGGATCTCTACGAAACGCTCTATGTCGCCGAGGTCGAGGATTTCCTCGAGGACAACGACGAGGACGCCTTCGACCTCATCGCCGCGACCGATGTCCTGCCCTATCTCGGCGCGCTGGAGCCGATGTTCTTCGGCGCCGCCGAAAACCTCAATCCCGGCGGCCTGCTTGCGTTCTCCTCGGAAACGCTTGACCCCGAGGTCATGGCCGGCCGGCCGTTCATGGTCGGGCCGCACCAGCGCTATGCCCATGCCGAAAGCTATGTGCGCGAGCGCCTCGACTCCACCGGCTTCGACATCGTCGACATCAGCGAGATCAATGTCCGCATGCAGGAAGGCCAGCCGACCCCCGGCCATCTGGTGATCGCACGGCTGCGCTAGTTCGCCTGCACGTCCCGCCGCCGGGGCCGCAACCATAAGCAGTGCTCGATTAGTGGAAATTCAGCGGCAAAGGCATACTCTCCGGGGAGCCGGAGGGATGCATGATGGAATTCCTGACCGCGTTGCGCAGCGAAGTGATCATGCTGTGGACCTGGATCACCGGGCTGATCGGCAATGCTGACGGGATTGCCCTGACGATCGCGATCCTCACGCCGGTCCTGCTCCTGATCGGACGCCGGGAAATCCGTTTTCGCCGACTGATTGCATTGCGCAATCTCGTGACGTCCTATCCGGCGCTTGCCGAGAGGGGGCTGAACACCGACCGATACGTCGAGGAAATCGATCCTTCCTTCAAATATGTGAAGGAAAAATATGTAGCCGACGATGCTGCAAGGGCCCAGGATTCCGCTCCTCTCACACAGATAGAAAACGCAATCCGCCTGACACGCTCGCTTCTGAGCTTGGGGGAAGTGCGCATGCTTCTCGCTTCTGTCGGGCTGATCATTCTCACTTACTACGGGATGAAGAGCTCCCTGGAGTTGCTGTCATCGGGTATCCCTGCGGACAGAACCGGGACGGCTGATTGCCAGCCAGGCGGGCAAGCCCGGCTGATCGCCACGATTACCTTCGCCGGCGCCTTCGTCGCAGCGCTTCGCGTCTTCATACGCGGTCTCGCCGTGTTCGACCTGTCGACCTACACCATTCTGCGGCAGACGGTCGAGATCATGGCCTCAGTCATCATTGTGCTCCTTTTGTACTGGGCATTTCCCAATCCGCTGGCGCCCCTTGAAGCTCTCCTCGCGGGCGAGCCTCCAGCAGGTTATCCGTGCGGTGTTTCGCGGGTCTGGCTCGCGCTTGCCCCGCTGCTCGGACTATTACCGTTCAGCGCTGCGAAATTCCTTATGGTCAAGCTCCGGTCGGCGATCAGTTGGGTGAAGCAGGACGATGATCGCTTCGCCGAACTCACGCGGGTCGTGACGATCGACATCATTGACGGCATCGACTACTACACCCGGTTCCGGCTGGAAGAATGCGGCATCTACGATGTGCAGAATCTCGCGACCTACAATCCGATCCTGCTGTACGTCGAGTCGCCGTTTCCATTTTACCAGTGCGTGGACTGGGTGGCGCAGGCCCAACTTTGCCACCTGCTCGGATTGGAGAAATTCCAGTTTCTGCGCAACTACAATATCCGGACGATCTTCGATCTTGAACGCGCCATCGATTTCAGGAGCCGGGGCAAATCAGGTGGGCGAACCACCGACGGACCGGATGAATTCGACAGGATCTATGCCAGCATTCTTCTCGCGCCGACCGCCACGCTGAGACAGGCGGCGAGCATCGGCGACCTGCGGCCCTTCATTCTCAAGGACAAGAAAGTAACCCCGGCAAATGTCGACGAGTACTGCGCGTGGGCCTATCAGGAAATCCAGTCAGATGATGCTGCAGAGAAACTGAAACCTTGCGTGGAGCACATGATGGGCTGGCTCGCAGACGACCTGCACGTGCGTCGTCTGCGCCGGATCTGGCAGGAAATGTCCGACAGTCTCGGAGCGCGAACCATGCGCCTTGACCGGAACCGCGAAAAGAAAAAACCTGAGACGGAACACGCGTCTGCGCTCACCGCGTCCACATGATCGCCTGAAGCAACTGCCCCTCGAGTTCGGCAAGCGCCGGGTTGCCGTGACGGCGGGGATGCGGATGGGGAACGGCGAGATCGAGGGAAATCCGGCCCTCGTCGAGCACGATGACCCGGTCGGCGAGATTGACCGCCTCGGAAACGTCGTGGGTGACCAGCACCGCGGTGAAGCCGAGTTCCCGCCATACGCGGCCGAGCAGTTGCTGCATGCTGATGCGGGTCAGGGCGTCGAGCGCGCCGAGCGGTTCGTCGAGCGCCAGGATCCCCGGCTTGCTGACGAGCGCGCGGGCGAGCGCCACCCGCTGGCGCTGGCCGCCGGAAAGCCGCGCCGGCCATTCCTTCGCCTTGTCGCGAAGCTGCACCTCGGCGAGCGCCTCTTCCGCCGCGCGGCGCGCCATCGCCTTCGCCACGCCTTCGCCGAGGCCGACGGCGACATTGTCGGCAACGTCGAACCACGGCAGCAGCCGCGGCTCCTGGAACACGATCCGGGCATCGGAGCGCACCGGCGTCCCGTCCGTTCCCTCGAAGTCGATGGTGCCCGCCGTCTGTCGGTCGAGGCCGACAAGGATGCGCAGCAATGTGCTCTTGCCGCAGCCGCTCTTGCCGACGATCGCCAGGAACTGGCCGGCCGGCACGGTCAGATCGATGCCGCGCAGCACCCGGTTGGCTCCGAAGGTCTTTTCGATGCCCTGGAGCTTCAGGCCGGCGCCAGCACCGGGCCGCGGCGCCGCTTGCTCGAGGGCGTGCGCGGCCTCAACGGGAATGACAATGGTCATCAAGACTCTCCTCAACGCTGGTAGGCGGGGTTCCAGGCAAGAGCGTAGCGCTCCAGCGTCCGGGCAATGGTATCGGCGAGCTTGCCGAGCAGCGCATAGATCAAAAGCGCCAGCACCACCACGTCGGTCATCATGAATTCGCGGGCGTTGTTGGCCATGTGACCGATGCCCGACGAGGCCGCGATCGATTCCGAGACGATCAGCGTCAGCCACATGATGCCGAGCGCATAGCGCAGGCCGACGAAGATCGAGGGCAGCGCTCCGGGCAGGATCACCCTGCGAAACAGCGTCCAGCCGCTCATGCCGTAGATCCGCCCCATCTCGATCAGGTCGCGGTCGACGTTCCGCACGCCGTGATAGGTATTGAGATAGACGGGAAAGAGCACACCGAGAGAGGTCAGGAACAGCTTCGATTCCTCGCCGATGCCGAACCACAGGATCACCAGCGGGATCATCGCCAGATGCGGGATGGTGCGCAGCATCTGCAGGGTGGTGTCGGTCAGCTGCTCCGACAGCTTAGACACCCCGTTGGCAATGCCGAGCAGGAAGCCGATCGACCCGCCCACCACCAGACCCGCCAGCGCCCGGGCACCGCTGACGGCGATGTCACGCGGCAGCTGCCCGGAGGCCATCGTATCCCGGAAAGCCGCCGCCACGTCGAGCGGCGACGGCATGATACGACTGGAGATCAGCCCCACCGACGAGGCCGCCTGCCAGAGCAGGATCGCCGTTACCGGCAGCAGATAGGGCACCAGGGCGCCAAGGGAGAACTTCGAGAATCTCGGTCCCTTGAGGCGCTTCCTCGGCGCCGGGGTCTCCGTCACGCGCTCATTCTCGAAGGCGGCGTCGAATGTCGTCATGGGATGGTCTCCTTCTCGGGCGGGGCGTCGCCACCGGATTGTCGCCGAAACGCATCGCCCGGCCGTAGGACCGGGCGATGCATCGCCTCGTATCGTCAGGAGCCGGTGACGACCTTCAGGTTGCCGCCGTGGCTGCCGCCGGCAAACACCTTCTTGCGACCGAACTCGTTGAGGAAGTTGTCGTTCTGCTCCTCGCGGCTGATGCCGAGTTCGGGGAAGAGAAGTTCGGCGACACGATAGGCTTCCTCGAGATGCGGGTAGCCGGAACCGATCACCGTATCGATGCCGAGGTCCTGGTATTCCTTCAGTCGCGCGGCGATCGTCTTCGGCGAACCGACCAGCGCGGTTCCGGCACCGGCCCGCACCAGCCCGATGCCGGCCCAGAGGTTGGGCGAGACCTCGAGCTTGTCGCGGCGGCCCTGGTGCAGGGCGAACATCCGTTGCTGGCCGACGGAATCCGACTCCTTGACGAAGCGCTGCGCCGCCTCGTCGATCGTCTCGTCCGACAGTTTCGAGATCAGCCGGTCGGCTGCCGCCCAGGCCTCCTCGTCGGTCTCGCGGACGATGAAGTGCAGGCGGATGCCGAAGGAGACCTCCCTGCCCTTGTCCGCCGCCGCCTTGCGCACCCTGGCGATCTTCTCGCCGACCTGCTCCGGCGGCTCGCCCCAGGTCAGGTACTTGTCGACCCGGCCGGCAGCGAACTCGATCCCCGCATCTGAGGAACCGCCGAAATAGAGAGGCGGACGCGGCGCCTGGACCGGCGGGAAACCGAGCCGTGCGCCGATCGCCTTGATATGGTCGCCCTCGAACGTCGCCTCGCCCTTTTCCAGCAGTTCCTCCCAGACGGTGAAGAACTCCTCGGCATGGTCGTAGCGCTTGTCGTGCTCGAGGAACACGCCGTCGCCAGCCAGTTCCGCCGGGCTGCCGCCGACCACGATGTTCAGGAGCACGCGACCGTTCGAGATGCGGTCGAGCGTCGACGCCAGCCGCGCATAGTAGGCGGGCGATGCCACACCCGGGCGGATCGCCACGAGAAATTTCAGCTTCTCGGTGAACGGTGCCAGCGATGCGGCGGTCACGAAGGATTCCTCGCAGGCGACGCCCGTCGGCAGCAATACGCCGGAATAGCCGAGCCGGTCGACGGCCACAGCGACCTCCCTCAAATAGCGGTTGTCGGGCGCGCGGTTGAGGTCGGAGGATCCGAGATAGCTGCCGTCACCCGACGTCGGGATGAACCACAGGAAATCGATGGGCTTTTCAGTTCTAGACATCTGTCTGTCCTTTCACAAATGGTTGGCGCGCTCAGCTCGCCTTCGGGCGCCAGACGATGTCGGCGACGGCGAGCTTCTTCGGCAGAATTTTCAGGTCATGGAATTCGTCGGCCAGCGCCTGCTGGTAGGCGATCGCATCGTCACCGACCAGTGATACGTTGCCGAGATTGGCGCCGCGGCGCGCAAGCGTCACCCGGGTCACGCCCACCGGCACGCCCGTGATTTCGGAGAGCGCCGCAGCAGTTTCATCGAACTTGCCCTGGGCTTCGTTGCCGACCACCTTCAGTTCGTCGATGATGGTGGTGATCACGTCGGGGTTGGCGTTGGCGAAGTCGCCATTGGCGAGATAGAACGACCAGGAGTCGACGATGCCCTCGGCAGTGGCCAGCACCCGCGTCTGCGGGTCGGCCTCGGCAATGGCAAGGTACGGGTCCCAGATCGACCAGGCATCGATGCTGCCGGTCTTGAAGGCGGCGGCAGCGTCCGGCGGCGGCAGGTCGACGGCTTCGACATCGGCGGGAGCGAGCCCGGCCTTCCGCAGTGCCTTGACGGCGACGTTATGGGCGCTCGAACCACGCTTGAAGGCGAACCGCTTGCCCCTCAGGTCCTCGAGCGTATGGATCGGCGAATCCTTGTGCACCAGGATTGCGGAACCCTGCGCCGAGCCGCGATAGGTGCCGACATAGACGAGATTGCCGCCGGCGGCCTGGGCGAAGAGCGGCGGCACGTCGCCGGTCGGGCCGAAATCGAGGGCACCGGCCCCGAGCGCCTCGAGCAGCGGCGGCCCGGAGGTGAACTCCGACCAGGTCACGGCGATGCCGAGCGGCGCCAGCCTCGCCTCCAGTGCGCCCTTGCGCTTGGCGAGCGCAAGGGTACCGTTCTTCTGCCAGCCGATGCGCAGCTGCTTTGCCGGGCTGGCGCGAACGATGGCGGGCATCGCAAGGCTCGCCGCTGCGGCAGTGAAAAGTCCGAGGGTCTGTCGTCGCGTGGTCTTCATTTCGAAACTCCCGTGATTTCTGGAGGATGGCCGGTTGTGACAATCCTTGCGGTCAGCTTCCCTTCGGCCGCCAGACGATGTCCGAGATCGTCAGCTTCTTCGGCAGCACCTTGAAGGCATGGAAGTCGTCGGCGAGTTGCTGCTGGTAGGCGATCGCCTCGTCGGAGATCAGCGCGACCTTGCTGAGATCGGCGCCCGCGCGCGTCAGCGTCACCCGGGTGATGTCTTCCGGAACGCCGGTGATCTCGGCGATCGCCTTCACGGTGCCGTCGAGATCGGCCTCGGCGGCAGCGCCCACCTTGGAAAGCTCGTCAAGAATGTCGGTGATGATCTCGGGGTTGGCAGCGGCGAATTGAGCATTGCCGAGGAAGTAGCCCCAGGCCTCGACGATCCCTTCCGAGGTCGTCAGCAGGCGCGCGTCCGGATCGCTCTCGCCGACGGCGAAATAGGGATCCCAGATCGACCAGGCATCGATGCTGCGGGTCTTGAAGGCGGCTGCGGCATCCGGCGGTGGCAGGTCGACCTCGAAGATGTCGCCGGGCGCAAGACCGGCCTTCGCCAGCGCCTTGAAAGCGAAGTTGTGGGCGCTCGAGCCGCGTTTGTAGGCCAGCTTCACGCCCTTGAGGTCGGAAAGCGACTGGATCGGCGAATCCTTGCGGACGAGAATGCCATGGAAGGCTGCCGGCGGCTTGTAGGTACCGACATAGACGAGGTCCCCACCGGCTGCCTGCGCAAAGAGCGGCGGAACGTCACCGGTCGGACCGAAATCGAGAGCGCCCGCACCGAGTGCCTCGAGCAGCGGCGGACCGGAAGTGAACTCGGCCCAGGTGACGGTGACGCCACGCGCCGCCAGCCGCTTTTCCAGGGCGCCGGTGCGTTTGGCCAGCGCCAGCACGCCGAACTTCTGCCAGCCGATGCGCAGTTCCGTCGCCGGCGCCGCCAGGGCCGTCGTCAAGCCCGGCAGCACCGAGGCTGCGGCCGCCGCCGCGACCAGGCCGAGCGTTTGTCTTCTGGTAATCATGCCATTCCCCCTTCGTCGGTTCCGGGGCGGTCGCTGTGCCGCTCCCCGCATTCCGGTCCGGCGCGCCTGTCGGCCGGACTTCATGGAGAAATACTGGCAAATTCTATAAATTATATCGACTATATATTCTACTCATTTTATCGCCCCCGGAGAATTCTCATTCCGCCAGCCGGTTGGTCCGGGAAAATTGTTTCCGCCAGCGGCCTCGCCGTTTCCGGGGCCGTGATTCCACGCCAATCGCGACTGCACTCTTTCGCCAAGGCCCCGTCGGCTTGAAAAACCGCGGGCCTGCCCGATATAGCCTCCGAAATGCCCCCGATACATCCATGCCGTGCTGCCGGACATGACCGCGTCCTTGGTCGGTTTGTGAGGGAGTGTTCTTATGAACTACGGGATCAGCATCCTCTTCCGCGCCATTCCTCTGCTCATGGGTGCCATCTGCCTGGGGTTCGGGCTTTACGTTGCCGCCGGCGGCACCGATGCCGACCACTTCCTCTCCGGGCGGGTGCTGATCTCGCTGACGGCGATCTGCATCGCCCTCTTCGTCACCGCGGCGATGATCATCCGCCAACTGACCGACACCTTCAGCCCGACCTGGATGTTCACCCTGCCGATCCTCGGCTATACCACCGCACTCGCAACCGTGCTTTGGGGGTTGTGGCTTCTCGCATCTGCCGGAACCAGTGCATCCTACGTCGCCGGCCACGTCGTGTTCGGGGTCGGACTCATCGCCGCCTGCGTCACGACGGTCGGGACCGCGTCGAGCGCCTTCACCCTTATTCCGCAGAATTCGCGGCGCCGTCATGAGGATGGTCCGCCCCCCGAGGCCTACAGCAGGATGGTCGGCGTGATCCTGATCTGCGTGCCGCTGGCGGCTGCGCTGATCGGCGGAATCTGGGCAGCGACGCTGCTGACCGAGGGATCGCGGCCGGAAAGCTATGTCGCCGGCCATGTGCTCATGGGGCTGGCGGCGATCTGTTCCAGCCTGATCGCCCTGGTGGCGACGGTCGTGCGCCAGGTGCGCAACGAGTTCGACACCGGCGAGCACTGGGTCTGGACGATCTGGGTGCTGCTGATGGGCACGGCGACGTTCCTCTGGGGCCTGTTCGTGCTCTTCGGTTCCGACCGCGCCGACCGGATTGCTCCCGGCTGCATCATGCTCGGCCTCGGCATGATCTGCTACAGCATCATCTCGAAGGTCTGGCTGCTGGCCCTCGTCTGGCGCGCCGAAGCTCCACTCGCCAACCGCATCCCGATCATTCCGATCATGACCTGTCTCGCCTGCCTGTTCTTCTCTGCCTTTCTGGCCGAAGCGGCAGTCACCAATCCGGCCTTCTTCGTTCCCGCCCGCGTCCTGACAGGACTGGGCGCGGTCTGCTTCACCCTGTTCTCCATCGTCTCGATCCTCGAGGCCGGCACGTCGGGAAAATCCTGAGCCCTGCCGGAAGCCATCCGCGACATCGCGGGGGGCGAACGATCAGCCGCGTTCGCCCTTTTCCGCGTCCCGCCTTTCCATTACTTCTGTGACCAACAGAATCGGGAGAGAAGAAATGGCAAAAGTCGCGTTCATCGGCCTTGGCGTCATGGGATACCCCATGGCAGGTCATCTCAAGGTCAAGGGAGGCCATGAGGTCACCGTCTACAACCGCACCGCCTCCAAGGCCGAGGCCTGGGTGAAGCAGCATGGCGGAACGTCCGCCCCCACCCCCGCCGAGGCGGCGAAGGGCGCCGAGTTCGTCTTCACCTGCGTCGGCAATGACGACGACCTGCGCTCGGTCACAACCGGCGAGAACGGCGTGCTTGCGGCCATGGCGCCCGGCGCCATCCTCATCGACAACACCACCGCCAGCGCCGAGGTCGCCCGCGAACTCGAAGAAGCGGCGAAGGCGAAGGGCTGCGGTTTCATCGACGCGCCGGTGTCCGGCGGCCAGGCCGGTGCCGAGAACGGCGTCCTGACGGTCATGTGCGGTGGCGACGAGGCGACCTTCGAAAAGGCCCGCCCTGTCATCGACGCCTATGCCCGCATGGTCGGACTGATGGGCCCGGTCGGCTCCGGCCAGTTGACCAAGATGATCAACCAGATCTGCATCGCCGGCCTCGTCCAGGGCCTCGCCGAGGGCATCCACTTCGGCAAGCGCGCCGGGCTTGACATCGAAAAGGTGGTCGAGGTGATCTCCAAGGGCGCTGCCGGTTCGTGGCAGATGGAAAACCGCCACAAGACCATGAACGAAGGCAAGTACGACTTCGGTTTCGCCATCGACTGGATGCGCAAGGATCTCGACATCGTGCTCACCGAAGCCCGCCGCAACGGCGCCAAGCTGCCGGTGACCGCGCTCGTCGACCAGTTCTACGCCGACGTCCAGGCGATGGGCGGCAACCGCTGGGATACCTCCTCGCTGCTGGCGAGGCTCGAGCGCAAGTGATCGGCCCCTCCTCCAGCGCAGCCGATCTGATCAAACATCTGACATCGCTGCGCTCGGAGGAGAACATCGCCGGCATGGCCCGCTTCGGCGTGGTCACGGATACGGCCCTCGGCATATCCACGACCGACATGAAAGAGTTCGTCCGGCTGGCCAAGAAGGATCACGCCCGGGCGTTCGCCCTGTGGGAGAGCGGCATTCGCGAGGCCCGCATGCTGGCGCTCTTCACGCTGGATCCGAAGAAGCTGACACAAGAGGACGCGCGGCGCCTCACCGCCGAGTTCAATTCCTGGGAAATCGTCGACACCGCCGCCAAGGTCTTCGTCATCGCGAGGCTGGAGGCGCTCATTCCGGAGTTCGCCGCCGATGAGCGCGAATTCGTCCGCCGCACCGCCTTCTCGATGATCGCCAACGCGGCGGTCCATCTCAAAAAGGAGCCGGACGCGATGCTGATCGCCTGCCTGCCGCTGATCGAGGCGCATGCCACCGATCCGCGAAATTTCGTCAGGAAGGCGGTCAACTGGGCGCTGCGCGCCATCGGCAAGCGCAGCCTCGCCTGCCACAAGCCGGCACTGGAACTCGCCATGCGGCTGGCGGCGAGCGCTGACGGCACCGCCCGCTGGATCGGCAAGGATGCGGTAAGGGAACTGACGGCGGAAAAGACCCTGGCGCGGCTGAAGGCTCGGCAATGAAGGAACCGGTGAATTCGGCTCCCCCGCCCCTCATTCCGCCCATTCGACATCGGCGGTAAAGGCGATCGTCAGCCAGCGGTTCACGCTTTCATCGCCGATGGCATCGCCGATCTCGTCGCGGATGCGATCCCATTCCTCGATGGTCTTGGCCGGCAGGTTGGGCGGCACGATGAAGTAGAGTTCGATCTGCCTGGCGCGCCCGACCCTTGCGACATAGGCGCGGTAGGATACGAAGCCCATGCGCTTGACGGTTTCCTCCGCCACCTCATCGACATGCGCCTTGAGATCGGCGGGCGTGATCAGCAGCACGTCGGCAAAGGCCTGCCGCACGGTGGCCACCGGCATCGGGATGATGACGATGCAGACCAGCACCAGCACCACCGGATCGACATAGGGGGAAAGCCAGCCGAAGCGCGTGCCCTCGACCGCGAATCCGAGGATGAATGCCACCAGCAGCGCCGCGGTGATCCCGCCGGACATGATCCAGGCCTTGACGTCGAGCGCGACGAAATCGGAGCGCAGCTGGCGATTGGCGCGCGCGCCGATGACGGCCATGGTCACGCAGGCCACCAACGTCACCGCCGCATAGGTGATCGCGAAGCCGAATTCGAGCGTATGGCCGCCATTGAGAATATTGGTGATGGCGTTGATCAACGCATAGATCGCCACCGCAATCAGCAGCACGCCGTTGAGACCAAGCACCATCGGTTCGAGGTGCCAGAAGCCCATGGTGAAGCGGTTCCTGAGCCTGCCCGAGAGCGCGTCACCCTGAGCCGACTTGACGATCAGGCTCGACACCCAGAGCGCCAGCACCGTCATGCCGGCATCGGCAAGCGAATAGAAGCCGTCGAAGGCGATGGCAAAGGAGCCCGACAACAGCCCGAACACGATCCCGAAGGCGGCAACCGCGATGGTGACGGCTATCGAAACCCGCAGAACGCCCTGCTCGCTCAGCATTTGCAGTCTCCCGACCTTGCCATGCGCTGGAAACACCTGTCCGCCGCACGTCTCCTGCAAGGCAGTATCGTTGCCGGCGGACCCTTGGGCCCGCGACGCCGGTCTCAGTCGTCTGCGGACTTCTGGTCGATGATCATGTAGTCGAGCGGCAATTCGGTGGTGTACTTGATCTGCTCCATCGCAAAGACGGAGGAAACGTCGCGGATCTCGATGCGCGAGATCAGCCGCTTGTAGAAGGCGTCATAGGCGGCGATGTCGGGCACGACGACACGCAGCAGGTAATCGACGTCGCCGCTCATGCGGTAGAACTCGACCACTTCGGGAAACTCGACCACAACCTCCGAAAATCGCTTCAGCCACTCGATCGAATGCGAATTGGTACGGATCGACACGAAGACGTTGACCTTTGTATTGACCTTGTTCGCGTCGAGCAGGGCAACGCGGCGGCGGATGACGCCGTCTTCTTCCATCTTCTGGATACGCCGCCAGCACGGCGTAGTGGACAGGCCGACCTTCTTTGCGAGATCTGCAACGGCGAGAGTGGAGTCTTCCTGGAGAAGGCGCAGTATCTTGCGGTCGAGGCGGTCCATCGCGAATATCCTTTTCGAAATATTTTCTCTTTATAGCGCGATTCCGGCGCAAGAAAAGAAACTTGTTTCAAGGAAGCAGTAATTTCACCTGTTCCCGCAGCACCGGCAGCAACTCCTCTTCAAACCACGGATGCCGCTTCAGCCAGCCGGTGTTGCGCCAGCTCGGATGCGGCAGCGGCAGGACGGCGGGGCCCTCCTCCGCGTTGAAATAGGCGCGCCAGTTGGCCACGGTTTCCGTCATGTTGCGTTTGCGCCGGGTGCCGAGATGCCAGGCTTGCGAATACTGGCCGATCGCCAGCACCAGTTCGATCTGTGGCATCACCGCCATCACTTCCGCGCGCCAGCGCGGTGCACATTCGCGCCGCGGCGGCAGGTCAGACCCCTTGGCGTCGTAACCGGGAAAACAGAAGCCCATCGGCGCGATGGCGAAACAATCGCTGTTGTAGAAGGTCTCGCGGTCGACCCCGAGCCACTGCCGCAACCGGTCGCCGGATGCGTCGTTGAACGGTAATCCGGTCTCGTGCACCCTGAGCCCCGGAGCCTGGCCGGCAATCAGGATCCTCGCCCGGCCGGAGAGCGTGGCGACCGGCCGCGGTTCGTGCGGCAGACGAAAGGCCGGCCCGCCCCTCGGGCAGTCGCGACAGATCCGGCAGGCAGCGATTGCGGCCCGCAACCGTTCGAGCTTGTCTTCGTCCGCCTTCCCGTCCCTGTCCGGCACACCAGCCACCATCACGCAAAACCCAAGAGTTCCATGAAATAACCAAGCAGCGGAATACGCGATGGCGGGCGCTCGTTGCCCGGTGCCTCGCGCTGACGCCAGGCCTGCGGCGTCTCGAAGCTTCCGGCCCACAGACCCGCGCCCTCGCGCCGTGCCGCCTCCTCTTCTCCGTCATAGGCGCCATAGGCGAGCGCCATGCCGCGGCGCACCATCTCGCCGTTGAGATCCGTCGCGTCGACGCGGCAGGCGGCAAGCGTGCGATCGTAGCGGTCGACGCCAAGGGTCGTGCATTCGACCGTGCCTGATGCGACGAGGCTCGCCATCAGCCGTTTTGCCTCCCGCCCGCAGGGCCACGGCCCGTCCGCCCGCTGGCAGGTCTGCGTCAGTTCCGGGGCGTCGATCCCGTGGAGCCGAAGCCGCATCTCGCCAAGCCGCAAGGTATCGCCGTCGACCGCATGGAAGCGCCCGGCATAGACCGTCTGCGTCTGCCCGTTGTCCTCGAGCTTCAGCGCCATCAGCCCGAGCAGCGCCAGTGCAGCGAATGCGGTGATCCCGTCGCGTATGATTGAACGTCGGCGCGTCACACTTCCGCCCTCATGTCAAAAATTCCGTTGGCAAAGATGGCAAACAAATCCTTGCTTGGCAGCATCTTCTTAAGGATTCCCACCTATGCTTCAACCTACCTGGGGAACAAGCTTTTTTGAGTAGATGATACAAGGCGTTAGCACATCGACGGACAAGAACATCGTCGACCGTTCGCGCAGCCATCGCAACAAGGCTGCGTCGAAGGCGGTGCGCGCGACCCGTGAACGCCTGCAACTCGGCACCTCCAAGCACAATGCCTTCGACCGCGAGATGGTGACGATGCATGTCGGCGCCCTCCTGCAGAGCGCGACGGTGATGCCGCTCCTGGTCATCCTCATCACGGCGGTGGGAACCTATGTCACACGCGATGCCGGCCTGTTCGGCTGGGCGGTGCTGGCGCTCTGCCTCCATGCCGTCAATATCCTCATCGCCCGCAGGGCCAATCAGGGCCAGATCACCGCGGAGACGACCGCGAAATGGCGCCGGCGCCTGATCGCCGGGCAGGTGCTGATGGGTTGCGGCTGGGCGGCTCTTGCTGTGCAGAATTGCCAGGCCTGCGGTGGCGACACCGTAACCTTCATCTTCTTCAAGGGCGCGACCCTGCTGATCGCCCTGTCGGCGACCGCGATCGCCAACCTCATGCTGCGCGGCGTCATGCTCTTTGCCTTCGCGCCGACCATCGTCGCCCTGGCGTTCAATGCGGCGTTGACCCGATCGACCGTCGATATCGGCCTTGCGGCGGTGTTCGCCGCGCTTCTCGTCTTCTTCGTCTACATCACCGACCGGCTGTTCCAGTCCAACATCAAGGTGCTGTCGTTCCAGTCGGAAAAGGACGACCTGATTGCCGAGCTGGAGGTTGCCAATTCGCTCTCCGACGAGGCCCGGCGTCGCGCCGAGGAGGCAAACCTCGCCAAGTCCCGCTTCCTTGCCTCGATGTCGCACGAGCTTCGCACCCCGCTCAACGCCATCCTCGGCTTTTCCGAGGTGATGGCGACCGAGGTGATGGGCCCCCTCGAAAACCCGACCTATCGCGAATATGTCGGCGATATCCACCGCTCCGGACAGCACCTTCTCAATCTCATCAACGAGATCCTCGACCTGTCGCGCATCGAGGCGGGCAAGTACGAGCTCAACGAAGAGGCAATCTCGCTGCTCGACATCTGCGAGGACTGCATCGGCATGGTGCAGTTGCGCGCCCGCGCCAAGGAGATATCGATCGCGGAACAGTTCGAGCGCGACATGCCGGCGGTCTGGGCCGACGAAAAGGCGCTGCGCCAGGTCGTCCTCAACCTGCTGTCGAATGCGGTGAAGTTCACGGCCAAGGGCGGCGAGATCGTCGTCAAGGTCGGCTGGACCGCCGGCGGCGGCCAGTATGTGGCGATCCGCGACAACGGTCCCGGCATTCCAGAAGAGGAAATCCCGGTGGTGCTCTCCGCCTTCGGCCAGGGCTCGATCGCCATCAAGAGCGCCGAACAGGGCACGGGCCTCGGCCTGCCGATCGTGCAGGCGATCCTTGCCAAGCATGGCGGCCATTTCGTGCTGAAGTCCAAGCTGCGCGAAGGCACGGAAGCCATTGCCATCCTGCCGCAGCAGCGGGTGCTGTCGAGCCTGCCCGCCGTCGAGGATGCGCCCGAATTCGAGCGCCGCAAGAAGAGCTTCGCCTAGATTAGGCCCACCGGCCGGCGATCCTCGAAAAAGCAGTCGTCAGAAAAAGAACCACCGGCCGAGCACCACATAGGCGACGAGCGCGCCATTGGCGACCAGCAGGCAGAAGCAGGCGAAGGAACCGAGGTCCTTGGCATGCTTGGCGACATTGGAGATTTCCGGCGAGACGCGGTCGACCACTTCCTCGATCGCGGTGTTGATCGCCTCGAAGGCGAACAGGATCATCGCCAGGATGAAGAGTGCGAGAAACTCGATGAGCGCGGCCCCGCTCAGCAAAAAGAGCACGAGCGCGGCTACGAAGGCCAGCGCCTCGTGGCGGAAGGCGGCTTCCCCTACCAGCCGCTGGAAGCCCTGCATCGAATAGCGTGCTGCAGCGAACAGGTGTCGCGTGCCGACTTCCTTCTTGATGGGACCCACGTGCATCAGTCTGAAACTCCGTTCGTTCGAGGCGCTACGGCAAAGGCGCGCCCACCGCTCAGGTGGGGCGATGACCGGCTCCTTTCAAGCGATCCGACCTGAACGGGACCTGAACGCCCGGCTCCGGGCGCTCAAGTTGCCGCGCAAGGCGGCCCTTTAGTCCGTGCGGCCGCTGATCCCCGCGCTCGCAAAGGTTGCCATTCCGGAATGGCACGCCGCCGCGGATTTGACAATACCGGCCGCCAGCGCCGCCCCGGTGCCCTCGCCGAGCCGCATGCCGAGCGCCAGCAGCGGCGTCTTGCCGAGCCGGTCGATCGACTTCAGGTGCCCCGGCTCGGCCGAGACATGGCCGATCAGGCAGTGGTCGAGCGCGCTGGGATTGGCCGCCTTGAGGATCGCCGCAGCAGCGGTCGCGACATAGCCGTCGATGATCACGGGAACCTTCTGCATGCGCGCGGCGAGGATCGCGCCGGCCATGGCGGCAATCTCGCGGCCGCCGAGACGACGCAGGATTTCCAGCGGATCGTCGAGGTGGTCGCGATGGAAGGCGACCGCCTGCTCCACCACCGCGATCTTGCGCTGCAGGACCTCGCCTTCGGAACCGGTGCCGGGTCCGACCCATTCCTCTGCGCTGCCGCCGTAGAGCGCGTAGTGGATCGCCGCCGCGATCGTGGTGTTGCCGATGCCCATTTCGCCGAGGCAAAGCAGATCGGTACCGCCGGCGACCGCCTCCATGCCGAAGGCCATGGTCGCGGCACAATCGCGCTCGGAGAGCGCCGCCTCGCAGGTGATGTCACCGGTCGGATAGTCGAGCGCCAGGTCGAAGATCTTCAGGCCGAGGTCGTGGGTGATGCAGATCTGGTTGATCGCCGCGCCGCCGGCGGCAAAATTCTCGACCATCTGTTGCGTCACCGAGGACGGGAACGGGGTCACGCCGTGCTTGGTCACGCCGTGATTGCCGGCAAAGATCGCCACCAGCGGGCGGTTGACCGCCGGCGAACGGCCGGACCAAGCGGCCAGCCAGAAAGCGATCTCCTCGAGCCGTCCGAGCGAGCCCGGCGGCTTGGTCAGTTGCGCGTCACGGTCGCGCGCCGCCACCAGCGCGTGGGCGTCGGGTCCGGGAAGATCCCGGAGCAGTGCGCGAAAATCGTCGAAGGGCAGACCGGTCACGCTCATCGATGCAGTTCCTTGTCTCTTGTTCCTGTATGGGGATTCATGTTGGCCCTCTCATAATCGGGCAGACCGCGGCAAACAACCGCAAATCCGACAGGAGCACTGCTCGCCCGGGATTTCGCAGGCCGACATGCCGCAGGCGTTTGCGTGACCGGCCACAATTGCTGTATTAGGGCGCCGGCAGCCTTGTCTTGGTTGCAGGAAACCCCGATATTGGAGCGAGATCAGGTAAAGGCCCCATGGAATCACCCTGTATTCTAGTCTGCTCCATCGACATGGCGACCGGTTACTGCTTCGGCTGCGGTCGCACACGGGACGAGATCGGAGCGTGGACGACCTATTCCGATAGCGAACGCCGCGAGATCATGGCCGCCCTGCCCGCGCGCCTTGATACGGTGGAGCGCAAGCCCCGGCGGGAAACCCGCAGGCAACGGATGGCGCGGGAGCGCAACACCGTATGAGGGGGCTGGTTTTCCTCTGGATCATCCTTGGCGCCGGGCTGGTAATGCTGCTCTGGAATCATGAGGACGGCCGCACGTTCGGCCTCGACAACGACGATTTCGGCCGGATCGTCTACCTGATGCCGATTGCCGCGCTGCTCGCCGCCGGCATTCTCGCCAGCCGCCGCAATCTCGGCCAGAATCTGCGCAACCTGATGATCTGGCTGGTCATCGGCCTGGCGCTCGCCACCGCCTACCTCTACCGCAACGATTTCGGCGGCGTCGGCCAGCGCCTGCTCGCCGGCCTCGTTCCCGGCCACGCGGTGGTCGTAACCGGCAGCGACGGCGAACAGGAAGTCGTGCTGCACAAGGCGATGAACGGCCATTTCCAGGCGAACGTGCACATCAACGGCCAGGATATCGGCATGATGGTCGATACCGGCGCCAGCATCGTGGCGCTCTCCCACGACGACGCCGAGCGCATCGGCATCATCCCTGAAAACCTCACCTATTCGATGCGGATCTCGACCGCCAACGGCATCGCGCTCGCGGCGCCGGTGCGATTGTCTTCCGTCGCCATCGGCCCGATCGTCCGGCGCAATGTCGAGGCCGCCGTCACCGAGGAAGGCAAGCTCGACCAGAGCCTGCTCGGCATGAGCTTCCTGCAGACGCTGAGCTCGCTGCAGATGCAGACGGACGAGCTCAGGCTCAGAAACTGAGCAGTTCGCGCCACCCCGGGGCAGCGCATACTCGCTACACCCGACAAGCCCGCAGGGCGAACGGCCGTAAACCGTCCGCCACCTTGCCTCCCCGGTAGGTTTCCCCTAGTTGCCGGGCTTGTTTCTGATCGCCTGGTCGATCTGCCTCTTCACGGCGTCGAGATTGAATGAAGCCGGATCCTGCATCGGCGGATAATCGAGGGCCGTGGCCGCCAGCTTCGCGACCTCGTTCTGGACGCTGACGAAACGCCAGAATTCGCGGGCGAAGAAGTCGTTCATGTAGCCGCCGCCCATATCGTTCAGGCTCTGCCCGCCGATCGAGGGCGTGCGCTCGAACGGATCCTGGCGGATGTTGACCATGACCGGCATGTCGGTCGTCAGCTTCTCGCCAGGCCAGCCATGAGGCTGCTGGTAGAACTGGAACTTGAAGTCGCCGATCCGTATCGCGCCGAGCTGCGGGCCACCGAAATAGAAGAACTCGTTGCGGGCAGACGGTCCGTCCCCCTTCAGCAGGTTCATCTGGTTATATCCGTCGAGATGGTTTTTGTAGCTGCGATCGCCCAGTTGCACGCCCTCGAGCAGTTGCTGGGTGATGTTCGGATTGCCGCCGGCGGCAACAAGTGTCGGGAACCAGTCGAGCGACGAGAATATGCCGTTCTCGACCGTTCCGGGCTTGACCTGCCCCGGCCAGCGGATGATCGCCGGGGCGCGGAAGCCGCCCTCCATCACGGTTCCCTTGGTACCCTTGAACGGCGTCATTCCACCGTCCGGCCAGGTGAACACCTCGGCGCCGTTGTCGGTCGTGAAAACGACGATCGTGTCGTTGGCGATGCCGCCATCCTCGACGCATCTCATCAGCGAGCCAACGCTGTCGTCGAGCTGTGCCATGCCGGCTTCCTCGAGCCCGTAGTTGGTGTCACTGTTCATCAGCGCCTGGTACTTGGGCGAGAGGAACGTCCAGACATGCATGCGCGTGGTGTTGTGCCAGACGAAGAAGGGTTTGCCGTCGGCTTTCGCCTTGTCCATAAAATCGCATGAAGCCTTCACCAGCACTTCGTCGAACGTGCCCATGTCGTATTTCGCCTTGGGCGTGATGTCGTGCATGTTCGGCACATTGGTCATGTCGGGATAGGGAGCGAGCGGCCCCTCGTCGACGATCCGCTGCTTGCCGATCTTGCCCCAGCGCGGCTGAATGGTCGTATCGTCGTTCTGCGTCGCGTAACTGTGTACGAGATTTCTTGGACCGACCTTGTCGCGATAGGACTGGTCGTTCGGGAACGAATACCAGTAGGGGTCGGACATGGCATCGAGGTGATAGAGGTACCCAAAGAACTCGTCGAACCCGTGCACGGTCGGCAGAAACTTGTTCAGGTCGCCAAGGTGGTTCTTGCCGAACTGCCCCGTGGCATATCCCTGCTCCTTCAGCGCCGAGGCGAGGGTTGCGGCTTTGTCCGGAATGCCGACATCCGCCCCCGCCTGCCCGACCGTCGTCAGTCCCGTCCGCAAGGGGATCTCACCGGTGATGAAGGCCGCACGGCCGGCCGTGCAGCTTGCCTCCGCGTAGTAGTCGGTGAACATCATTCCTTCCGAGGCCAGCCTGTCGAGGTTCGGCGTCTTGCCGGACATGATGCCCCGGTGATAGGCGCCGATGTTGAACCAGCCTATGTCGTCCCCCATGATCACGAGGATATTGGGTTTCGGCTGTTGCTGGGCGACCGCAGGCGCATAGGCCGAAAGAGCGAACGCTGACGACATCAGTCCGACATAAAGCTTTTGCTTGAAAGTCATGGCTCACGCTCCTCTTGAAGCTTAGGCAACAAGCGTGCACCTCATCCCGTGCAACGGCGGAACCTCCCCCGGCGCGCAAGAATGCCTGATTGTTCTGATCATGCGGAAAGAAGAGTTCGCAGTTCAATGCAAACTCGCGACAGTATCCCGTTACAGATATTTGCGATGGGGCGACAACGCTCGGTTCGCCGCGTTCTTTATACCATACCTGAAAATTCGCGTCAGCGCTGTTTCTTGAAAGATCGTTGGGCCCGGCCATGCAGATCGCCTTCCCGTTTTTTTGACGGGCATGTCGGCATTGCCGTTCTTCATTCGTCAATTGAACGCATGTCCCGCGAATGGGCATACCGAGACGGTTTTTCCTCTTGAACGAGGAGTGAAAGGATCATGCAATGGCAAAGAACACGATCTGCTTGTGGTACGACAAGGACGCTGAGGCCGCCGCCCGCTTCTACGCCGAGACCTTTCCCGACAGCGCGGTTGGCGCCGTCACGCGCGCGCCCGGAGACTATCCGGCCGGTCAGCAGGGCGACGTGCTGGTCGTCGAGTTCACGGTTGCCGGCATTCCGTGTATCGGCCTGAACGGTGGCCCCGAGTTCAAGCACAACGAAGCCTTCTCGTTTCAGATCGCAACCGAAGATCAGGAAGAAACCGACCGCTACTGGAATGCCATTGTCGGCAACGGCGGCCAGGAAAGCGAATGCGGCTGGTGCAAGGACAGGTGGGGCATCTCCTGGCAGATTACCCCGCGCGTGCTGATGGAAGCCCTCACCGCAGGCGGCGATCAGGCAAAGCGCGCTTTTGACGCGACGATGACCATGAGGAAGATCGACGTCGGCGTGATCGAGGCGGCGCGACGCGGCTGAGGCGCCGCCTGCTCGGCATGAACCATCTGCAGACATTGAGGTCTGTGCAGATGCAGACGGATGAAATGAGGTCCCGAAACGGGCAACTGTTCGAATTTACAGTTGCAATCCAAGGAAATCTAAACATCTCCGATTGCACACTGCACAGATTGGGCACTCAAGGATGGATGCGGCGATGAAGCTGACAACAATCATGGCGACGTTTCTGGGAGCACTGGTTGCTCTCCCCGCAATCGGCCGCGCGGAGATTATGGGCTACTGCAAGACCTATGTCCAAATCTCCTCCAACGCGGGCAAGTGTCCGACCTGCAAAATCTCGCTGTCTCCCGGGCCGATCGCAGGGCGGATCGTTGTGACGGCCAACAACGACTGGTCTGCCGAAGTGACCGTAAAAAGCGGGCAGACCAATATCGCCTCTGGGGCGGGCAGCTGGGCGCCCGGCACGGACAAAACCTATGCCGGAAAAAACTTCGGCTTCGATATGGTCCGAAGCGGCAGTAGGCTGGCCATGTCGATGAAGGTGATCGACGGAAAGGTCGTCCGAAACGTCTTGGCGAAATTCGTCTGCTCAGCCCCGGAAACGCCAGCGATCTGACCCTGTCGCCACGCCTTGAACCTCAATTCTTCAGCTTGTAGCCGGTACGGAAGATCCAGACGAGCGCCCCCAGGCACAGGGTCAGGAACACCGTGATCATCGCCAGGCTCACCAGCGGGTTGACGTCGGCGACGCCGAAGAAGCTCCAGCGGAAGCCGCTGATCAGGTAGAGCACCGGATTGAAGTGACTGACCGTCTGCCAGAAGGGCGGCAGCATCTCGATCGAATAGAAGCTTCCGCCGAGGAAGGTCAGCGGCGGCACCACCAGCATCGGGATGAGGCTGAGCTGCTCGAAGTCGCGGGCCCAGATGCCGATCATGAAGCCGAACAGGCTGAAGGTGACTGCGGTCAGCACGAAGAACAGGATCATCATCAGCGGATGTGCGATTGATATGTCGACGAACAGCGTCGACGTCGCCAGGATGATCGTCCCGATCATCAGCCCTTTGGTCGCCGCCGCGCCGACATATCCGATCAGGATTTCGGCCAGATCGATCGGCGCCGACAGGATCTCGTAGATCGTCCCGGTGAACTTCGGAAAATAGATGCCGAACGAGCCATTCGAGATGCACTGGGTCAGCAGCGTCAGCATGATCAGGCCGGGGGTGATGAACGCGCCGTAGGAGACCCCGCCGATATCCTCGATGCGCGAGCCGATCGCCGTGCCGAAGACGATGAAATAGAGCGACGTGGAAATTACCGGCGAGACCACGCTTTGCAGCAGCGTGCGCCGGGTGCGCGACATTTCGGTGGCATAGATCGCCTTGATCGCTTCGAAATTCATGCCTTCTCTCCCACTAGCGCGACGAAGATGTCTTCAAGCGAACTCTGGTGCGTCGAGAGATCGCGGAAATGGATGCCATGGGTGACGAGGCGATGCAGCACCGGGGCGATCGCATGTTCCTTGTCGGCATCGTAGTTGTAGATCAGCTTGTCGCCGTCGGCACTGAGTTCAAGCGCCAGGTCCTCGAGCCCTTCCGGCAGCGCCTCCATGGGGGTGGTGAGCTCGAGGATAAGCTGCTTGCGTCCGAGCTTCTTCATCAGCGTGCGCTTTTCCTCGACCAGCAGCAGTTCGCCGCCGTTGATCACGCCCACGCGGTCGGCGATTTCCTCCGCCTCCTCGATGTAGTGCGTCGTCAGGATGATGGTGACGCCGGAGGCGCGCAGCCGTTCCACCACCTGCCACATGTCCTTGCGCAGGTTGACGTCGACGCCGGCCGTCGGCTCATCGAGAAAGAGGATGCGCGGCTCGTGCGACAGTGCCTTGGCGATCAGCACGCGGCGCTTCATGCCGCCCGAGAGCTGGCGCATCATGTTGTCGCGCTTGTCCCACAGCGAGAGTTCGCGCAGGATTTTCTCGAGATAGGCGGGGTCGGGCTTGCGGCCGCTGAGCCCGCGGGAAAACCGCACCGTGTTCCATACGGTCTCGAACTGGTCGGTCGTCAGTTCCTGCGGCACCAGCCCGATCATCGCCCGGGTGGCGCGAAAGTCCTTGACCACGTCGTGGCCGTCGACGGTGACGGTGCCGCCGCCGGGATTGACGAGGCCGCAGATGATCGAGATCAGTGTCGTCTTGCCGGCGCCGTTTGGCCCGAGCAGCGCCAGGATCTCGCCCCGCTCGATGTCGAGGTCGATGCCCTTCAGCGCCTTGAAACCGTTGGCGTAGGTCTTGGTCAGGTTTCGAATGGAAACGATCGGTGCCATTGGCATCCCCTGAAAACGAGCAACTGCTGCCCGCGACGTGCATCACCGGCAGCCGAATGTGTGATTGTCACACTGAATACTCAAATCGCAGGCCGGCGTCAGCCCCACAGCGAGTAAACGAACCGTATCGAGATCACGATCATGAACAGGCCGAAGCCGATCTCGAGCTGCCGCTTGCTCAGCGAATGGGCAAGCTTGGCCCCGAATGGCGCCACCAGCATGGTCAGCGGGATGATCAGCGCCACCGCCACCCAGTTGATGAAACCGGTGGAGAACGGCGGCAGCCCGGCAGCGCCCCACCCGGCCCAGACATAGCCGAACAGGCCCGGCAGCGAGATCAACACGCCGACGCCGGCCGAGGTCGCCACCGCCTGGTGCATCGGCCGCCCGTAGAGCGACATGAAGGTGTTGTTGAGGACGCCGCCGCCGATGCCCATCAGCCCGGACAGCACACCGATGCCGGTGCCGACGACGAAGCGCGCCGGATTGCCCGGCAGGTCGTTGCCGAGCCGCCAGCTCGCCCGGTTGAAGATCATGCGGAAGGCCACGAGAGCCGCGATGCCGGCGAAGATCGCCCGCAATGTCGTTCCCGAGGATTCCGCCGCGATCACCGAGGCGATGATGGCGCCGAGCGGCACCGCGACGATCCAGCCCTTGAGCAGATCGCGATCGACGGCACCGTGCTTGAGATGCGCGAAGAACGAGCGCAGCGAGGTCGGCACGATGATCGCCAGCGAGGTCCCGACGGCCAGATGCATGCGCACCGCGTCATCGATGCCGATGAGCCCGAAGACCTGGTAGAAGACCGGCACCAGGATGGCGCCACCGCCAATGCCGAACACGCCGGCGAGAAGTCCGGCAACACCGCCGGCAACCGCCAGCACGGCGGCAAACATGATGAGATCGGCAATCGGCGGCATAGGTCCCCCACACGCTCGGCAAGCTCCGTGGCAGCCGCAATCCTGCTGGCGGCCGCATCGGGCGATGTCCTTTTAGCCTACCCGGTGGCGCAGGCAAGCCACGGCGCCGCCAGATCGGTTCGGCTTCGTCAGGTTTCGCTGTTTTCCGTGGGCGGCGGACGCGCAGCGCAATGTCACCGGCCGGAGATTTGACAGTCCCGCCGACTCCCGGTAACCGACGCATGCCGAAAAATTTTTCAGGCCGGTTTGGTTATTCCGGCCCCCGCGCCAGCGGGAATTAGTCGCTGACCGCGAACCCACGGCACCAGTCCTTTTTTCAACAAGGGTGGTGCTGTGTGTCATGTGAAGGCCTCACGTGTTCGCCTCCGCCCGCAACATGTGGAGTAAACATGGTCAATCCCAAAACCCTGCTGGTCGCCCAGGTCTTCATATCCGGCATGATGTGTTTTCTCATGACCGGCTTCTTCGGCTTCATTCATTTTGGCCCGACCGCCGCATGGCTGAACGAATGGGCGAACGCGTTCGTGATCGGCTGGCCGATCGCCTTCTGCCTGTCGCTGGTGGTCGGACGAGTCTCCTTCCGGCTGGCGCGGCTGGTGACCGGCGGCTGACGCGCAATCCCTGGCCACTGCCTGACGTTCATGCCCCGGATCGGGCGGCCGCCTGCAACGGGCGCCCATCCGGCGCCCGCCTCAATCGCAGTGGCGGTAGCCGGACTTTCGCGTCCTGAGGTCGAAGTGGAAGTGATCGTTGTGATGGCGGTCGCTGCCGGGACCGAGGACCGTGTGGAAGTACTTGCAGCTGTCACTGCGCACCGCCTTCAGCAATCCCTTTTCCCGGAAGGCGAAGAAGCCGGGCTTGCGCACATCGATCTGCTTGCCGTTCTTCAGCACGAACTTGCCGACATCGATGGCGTTGCCTTTTGCATGTTCCGACCACGGATTGCGGCCGCTCGAGTTCATCCGGCGGCAGGAATAGCCGCCGAGCGGCACGATCGTCTGCACCCCGGACCAGTAGCGGGCGCGGGAGGACGGCGCGAGTTCGTACTTCACCCACTTGGCGAAGGCGAGAGTCACCTGGCAGTTGAGCCGCGTCGCCGGCTTGACCTGGATGTTGCCGGAAAGCCCGGAGAGTTCGATCGGATAGTCGATGCCGCAGGTCGGACCGTTGGAGATGCGCGCGATGTCGCGAAACTCCACGCCGAGGCGGCGCAATTCGTCGCGGCAGCTCCGCTCGGATGCGGGCATCACGCCCGGCGGCGTCGATTGCGGCGCCGCCATCGGGTTCTCCGGCCGCCCGAGGAACGCGACCTGCTGGCCCTGCTCCGCCATCGGCGCCTTCGGTCGGCTGGGCATGGTCACCGGCGTCTGGTCGCCCCAGACCGGCGCCTTTGCCAGTTCGGGCGCGAGTTCGCTGGCGGGCAATGCCGCGGGGCGGGCGCGTTGCTGCGGATTGTCGGTGCCGATGCCGCCGATCACCGGCTGGCTGGTGGCGCTCTCGGCAATGTCCTGCGACTGTTCCTCGGCAAGGCCGACGACGGGAGCCACACCGAGCCCTTCGTCCATGTTGATGCCGTCGGCGGGAATGGCAAACGCCCCCTGCCCGCTGCTGGACACCATCGGCAAGGCGGCCGAGGTCGCGGCGATCGGCGCACGACCATCGTTCGGTGCCAGCCTGCGCACCGGCGGATTGTCATGACCGCCTGCGACTGCCCCTGCGGGGGCCGGATAGGTCTGAATGGTGGTGCCGGCCAGTTCGCCGACCGGCGCTACCGGCTGCACCGAACTCACCCGCATGCTGCCGTCGATATCGCCCGGCGGCAGCAAGCCGTCCGTCGAGCAGTTGACCAGCGATGTGGAGAGGAGCAACGGCATCGCCATTCGCCGCAGAAAGGTGCCCAACGCCATACCTGAACCTTTCCCGTAGTCCCTTGATGCCTGCCTGTCGTCGTTTCGATCATGCCCGCCGATGCGGCGCCCTTGCGGCGGCACCTCGGGCAAACGGCAGTTCTGCGGGAATTTTAGCGAGACATGGTAAACGAAGACTTTCCGGCCGATCCTGCCGGAAGGTTGGCGGCAACCCTCAAAAGGAATGCCGGGGCGCATGGCGCCCCGGAGTGCATCGAATGCAGACTTGCGATTGACTGGCGCGTCGATGACCGTCAGGCCGCCGCCGCGCGGCTCTCGCCCGCTGCCTCCAGCCTGAAACGGGACAGCAGCTGATGCAACTGCCGGCTTTCGTCTGCCAGCGTCTGGCTTGCCGCGGTGGTTTCTTCCACCATCGCCGCGTTCTGCTGGGTCATCTGGTCCATGTGATTGACCGAGGTGCTGATTTCCTGCAGGCCGGTCGCCTGCTCGCGCGCGGCGGTGGCGATCGTCGTCATGTGGTCGTTGACGCTGTTGACGAGATTTTCGATCTCGACCAGCGCCTCGCCGGTCTGGCGCACCAGCGACACGCCGTGATCGACCTCGCTCGCCGACGTGCTGATCAGCGTCTTGATCTCCCTGGCGGCACTGGCCGAGCGTTGCGCCAACTCGCGCACTTCCTGCGCCACCACGGCGAAGCCGCGACCGGCCTCGCCTGCCCGCGCCGCCTCGACGCCGGCATTGAGCGCCAGCAGGTTGGTCTGGAAGGCGATTTCGTCAATGACGCCGATAATCTGGCTGATCTGCTGCGACGAGGTCTCGATGCGCCCCATAGCGGCGACCGCAGTCCGCACGATTTCGCCCGAACGTCCGGCGCTGGCCTTGGTTTCGCCGACCATGTGGCGTGCCTCGCCCACCCGGTCGGAGGCGGTCTGCACCGCCACGGTGATCTCGTCGAGAGCTGCTGCCGCCTCCTCGAGCGCGGCCGCCTGCTGCTCCGTGCGGCGCGACAGGTTGCCGGTCGCCTGGCTGATGTCGGCGGCGCTGTCGTTGACCACCTGGCTGGAGCCGGAGATCGCGCTGATGACGCTCGCGAGCGCGCCGACCGCTGCGTTGAAATCCTGGCGGATCTTGGCGTAGTCGCCGCCGATGTCGCCGATCGCTGCGGTGAGATCGCCGGCGGCCAGCCGCTCGAGCCCCTGCCCCAGTGCCTGCAGAGCGCGGCTCTGGCGGGTGGAGGATGCTTCCAGCGACTGCTCGATCTGCCGCCGTTCCTCGGCGATCTGCCGCTGCTGCTCGCTTTCGCGGTCCTTCAGTTCTGCGCGTTCGGCAACCGAGTCGCGCAGCACCGTCAGCACGTTGGCCATCTCGCCGATCTCGTCGCGGCGGTCGGTATCGATGATCGCCACCGCCAGATCCTCGTTCGCGACCGCGGCCATCGCCCGTTTCAGCCGGGCCAGCGGCGACGTCACGCTGCGCACCAGCGCATAGGCAACGGCGAAGATGACCAGCGCGGCGACGCCCGAGATCGCGGCCGCCCAGCTCGCATTGCGCCAGTAGAGGGCGGCGAGATCGTCGGCATAGACACCGGTGCCGACGACCCAGCCCCAGGGCTCGAAACCGATGACATGGGAATACTTCAGCACCGGCTCGGCGGCGCCGGGCTTCGGCCAGTAGTAGTCGACAAAACCCTCGCCTTCGGCCTTCACGGTCTTGACGAAATCGACGAACAGGAACTTGCCGGTCGGATCCTGGTTGGTCGTCAGGTCCATGCCGTTCATTTCCGGCTTGATCGGATGCATCACCATCTTCGGATGCATGTCGTTGATCCAGAAATAGCCGCTGTCGCCATAGCGCATGGCGTCGATCACCTCGATCGCCTTGGCCTGCGCTTCGGTGCGGGTCATCGCCCCGTCCCGTTCCAGCTTGTGGTATTTCTCGAAGATGGCGACTGCAGTGGCGTCCATCTGCGCGAGCCCCATCTTGCGCTCATTGGCAAGTGCATCGAATGAATAGTTTAGAAAGAAGACAAGTGCCGCAGAAAGGATACTGACGGCCAGCATTACAAGAAAATAAAGACGGGAGGATATCTTGAAGTTCTTCATGACTAGACTGAGTTCCTATGGTTGAAACTTGCCTGAGAACGTCGCGAACAATAATTACTGAGGTATGAACAATGGTCCCAATACCCTAAATCTACGGTATCAGGAAAGTTGTCATCCCTCAAATTTCACCACAAATCCCCTCAAGATCGAGGGGAAATTGCACTGACCTCCGTATCCATTGTACTTCCACGATATACTGCCAGACTGTTCTTTTCGCGACCTGCCGGCAGCGACCGGAAGCGGCCGGAGGCGGTTCCGCATTGCCCATTGAGGCCACGTCTCGCGTCTTTCGCGTCGGCGCTCGGTCCTGTACAAAGAGCGGACCACAGACCGAACAGGACATGCCATGAACACCTCCTCCACGCCGACGGGCGAACTGACGCTGCGTACCCTTGCCATGCCGGGCGACGCCAATGCCGCCGGCGATATCTTCGGCGGCTGGGTCATGTCGCAGATGGACCTTGCCAGCGGCATCCGGGCAGCCGAACGCGCCCGCGGCCGCGTCGTCACCGCCGCCGTCAAGGAGATGGCCTTCGCCCTGCCGGTCAAGATCGGCGACACGCTGTGCGTCTACACCGACATCGTCAAGGTCGGCCGCACCTCGATCACGCTGTGCGTCGAAACCTGGGCGCAGCGCTATCTCACCCACCGGATGGAACAGGTCACCGCCGCCACCTTCGTCATGGTGGCGCTGGATGCCGAAGGTCAGCCGACCCCGGTGCCGTCCGAGGACTGAGAAGCCGACAATACCGGATGACGCTTACCGGATGACGCGCAAAGTCCGTCCCGAGTGCCTTCGGGCCGGCCGCTCCCGCCGCAAGAGCCTGCGCACTCTTGCGCAGCGACGGCTGTCAGGCCCGCAGCAGCGCCGAGTTCCTGTCGAAGCTCAATCCCGGGAACACGGTGCCGGTGAGATCGGCCGGCGCGATGTTGAACTGCTTGAACAGCATGGCGGCGGCCACTTCGCGCACGTCGCCGGTCGGCATCAGGTCGCGGTCGTCGAGCAGCTTGCGCCCGCCGAGCCCCGGCCACTCGCCATAGACCTTGCCTCCGGACACCGCGCCGCCCGCGAGAATGCAGCAGCCGCCGGTACCGTGATCGGTGCCGCCGCTGCCGTTCTGGCGCACCGTGCGACCGAATTCGGTCATCACGAGCACGACGGTCTTCGCCCACGCCGCCTCGCCAAGCGTCGCCTTCAGCGTGGTGATCGCCTGCACCAGTTCCGTCGCCGCCTTGGTGAACTGCTGCTTCTGCGCCACATGGGTGTCCCAGCCGGTAATCGAGAAGTTCGAGATCCGGTATTCCTTCAGCAGCATGCCGCCGACGAGACGGGCGACGTCGACGGTACTGCTGCCGCGCTTGCTGTCGCCGTAGAACGCTTCCGCCGACTTGTCGGTGCGCGCCGCTTCCTCCATCACCGCCGCGAAGGCCGGATCGTTCTGGTAGAGCCGCCGCAGCGCCTGCATTTCGTCCTCGGCCATGACAAGGTCGGAGCGCGACGACCAGACGCCGACCGGATTGGGGCCGGTCAGGATGAGATCCGACGACATGTTGACGTCGAGCGCCTGCCGGTCGGCCCGGCTCGGGATGACCGACAGCGACCGGTTGAGCCAGCCGCTATGCAGGCCGTTCAGCGTCGCCTCGCCGGTTTCCAGCATGTCCTGTCCGTCGAAATGGCTGCGGGCATCGCGGTAGGGCGTCGACACCGCATGCACGAAGGCGAGTTCCCCTGCCTTCCACAGCGGCATGAGGTCGGCGGCAACGGGATGCAGGCCGAAGAAGCCGTCGAGATCGATCAGCCCGTCATCGCCGCTGAGGGCGAGATCCGGGCGCAGGCTCCGCAAGGCGGGATCGCCGTAGGGCTGCACCAGGTACAAGCCGTCCATCGCGCCGCGCAGGATGATGGTCACGAACCGGTTCTCGCCGGGCATCGAGGCGAAACTGACCTGCGACAAAAGCGGCGCGGCGGCCAGACAACAGCCACCGAGCAGCAGATTGCGGCGGGTCAGGGAGAAGGCGTGTTCCATCGTGTCGTCCTATCGCCTGTTGAACTCGGGAGAGGCCAGAACCATCGTCAGCCCATGCTGCTTGCTCGGCGCCTGCGAGACCACCTGGATGGTGTCGTCGCGGGCGGCATCGGCGAGTGTCGCGCGCAGGAATGCCCGCGGGTCCTCATCCTCGCCGAACAGGCTGACCGCCCGACGCGCCCAGGAAATCCGCTCCGCCAGCTGCCCGGCCGTCAGCCAGGAGGAAGCGTCATCGGGAAAGCCCTTCGGGCTCGAGGGCTGCCAGGTCGCCTGGCCCATCCGGGCAACGGCATTGATCGTCAGCGGCCGCGCCTGGCGCAGCGCCTTGGCCGCCACCGTCTCGGCCGGATCCTCCGCGGCATCCGGCTGCGGCTGGTCGGCCCCCATCGACATCGCCGATGACATCGCCGATGCCATCCCGGGCTCCGCCATCATTGCGGCAGCGTCCCCGGCGGCCGGCTCGCCGGCACCGACCGAGGCCACCATCGCGGCCAGCATGTCGCCGTCGACATCCAGTGCGCGCAGGCCCGAGACGACGAATTCGAACGGCGTCTTGATCTTGGCTCCCTCGTCGATCCAGGCGCGCGGGTGCTCCAGCATCGCCCGGTAGACCGCCATGAGCTCGCCGTCCGAGGCCGCCCAGGCATCGGTCATCGCCGCGACCACCTCCTGCGGCGGCGTATCCGCGATGAAATGTGCCGCCAGCTTGGTGCAGACATGACGGGCCGTGTGCGGATCGGCCGCCAGATCGTCGAGCAGTTCCCGGCACTCCTCGATCGAGCGCCGCGGGTCGCCATACACCTTGCCGCGCACGGTGATCGGTCCGGGCTCGGCGCGACGGCGATGGAACGTCGTGACCTGCTCCGGCTTCTTGATGCCGAGCCCGGTCAGAAGCAGCGCCGCCGAACGAACGTCGGCCTGGCTATAGCCGCCATCGACGCCGAGCGTGTGCAGCTCCATCAGTTCGCGCGCGAGGTTCTCGTTGAGCCCCTTGCCCTTTTCCTGGCCGGCCGGCGAATTCGGCCCCACCGAGCGCACCTGGTCGAGATAGATCAGCATCGCCGGATGCAGCGCCGCCGCGTGCAGCAGATCGGAAAAGGAGCCGCCGACATTGGGCCGGATCGCTTCCGCTTCGTAGAGGGAGACCATCAGCCGCATGGCCGGCAGCTTGCCGGCGCTGACGGCGAAATGGTTGCTCCAGAAACCGGCAAGCCGCTGGTAGAAGCCGTAGGGCGAGAGCACCGCGTCGGCGATGCGCGCCATCGAGTCCGCCTGGTAGGCCGCCTGGCGCGCGGCCTGCACCGCCTTCTGGCGCTCGGGCTCGACCTGCCCGCTGCGGCGCAGCCTGAAGATCTCCGCCTGCTCCTCGGTCAGGCGGGTATAGGTCGCCCGGCGCTGCTCGATGCCCTCGCGCGGAAAGGAGGGCGTCTGGCGCGCGCCCTTATCGACCTGCGCCAGCAGGTCGCCGACGCTGGCGACCGGCGTCTCGCCCGGCCGGATGCCATAGCCGAAACGGATCGCCGCCATGGTTGGAATGGTCAAGCTCATCGCTTTTCCTGCTGTAATGAAACCGATGTCACGTTTAGCGGAATTTACGACATTTTTGCGCAACCGCTCATTACAATTTGTTCACGCAGGCGCTCCGGCAACGCCGCTCAGGCGCGAAAAACGAACGACGCCCCGGCCGCGATCAGCGCGAAGCCGATCAGGTGGTTCCAGGTCAGGCTCTCCTTCAGCCAGAACACCGAGAAGCCGACGAAGACGACGAGGGTGATCACCTCCTGCATCGTCTTCAGCTGCGCGGTGGAATAGACGGCCGACCCCAGGCGATTGGCGGGAACGGCGAGGCAGTATTCGAAGAAGGCGATGCCCCAGCTCGCCACGATGGCAAGCGTGAGCGCCGACGACTTGTGCTTGAGATGGCCATACCAGGCAAAGGTCATGAACACGTTCGAGGCCAGGAGCATGACTATCGGCCAGATGGCCGCGGGACTGAGTGAAAACGGCATGCGCGAATCCTTGGTGAATCTCCACGCAGATCAGTAGCGCCGGCGTGCGTCTGCACAAGGGGTTTCGTGCGGCTGGGGAACCGCAGGACTGCTTCGCGCCTTCTAAGCGGTCATTGGCTTGTGGCTGTGCACTGTCCGATTTGGGGCCGAAACCCGCCTGACGGCAATGCGCAGGAAGCGGACATCGGACTTGCCCACAAGTCCTTCTCGCAGACGCTCGACGGCTCGCTTCTAGGCGGCGACGCTGTCACCAGCGCCGGTCCCGGGGATGCGGTACAAAGGGTCGCACGTCGCCGCCCTTGCGCTGTCGGCCGCAATGCCTAGGTTAATGATATGTCTAGGGTGCGATATTAAAAAATGCTGAAAGCAGATGCCTCCGCCCGGGGGGTGCGGGGCTCTTCATAGCAGCCTGATCCTCCGGGCCATCAACAGTTCGTTTCGTCTGTTTCAAGCCGGGTTTCGATCCGGCGCCGGAGATATCATGCCCAGATCAAGACTCTGCCACATCTGCCATCGCAGCATTCCGCTCGCGGCCGTCCGATGCCCCTGGCGCGCGCACGCCGCCACCCAAACGCCCCTGCAGGCGAGGAGAGCCGCATCGCTCTCAAGAGGTCCCTCGAGCTTGTCCAATCTGGAGTGGGGCACCATCCACGACTGTTGAACCTGCCTCGAAAACGAAGGTGGCATCGTTCGTCCGGACCGAATGGCGTGGCCATCACGCCTTGATAAGCCGTCAGCGGCAGAACCCGGTGCCGACACAGCGGACGGCGGTCTTTCCGACCGCCGCCCTGATCTGGGGCAAACGAACCGCCGATGCCTTCGCTCAAGCCATCGGCTCGAAACTTACCGACTTCGGCGCGGTCCGATGCCATTGACGCCCTTAGAGTTTCGCGCCGTCCAGTCTGGACAGGAGCGCATCACGTGCCTCGATCGATTTCACGCGGATCGTCAACCTCTCGCTTTTGACCGGCACCTGGGGAGGCAGGATGAAGGGTATGTCCGTCGCGTTCGCCGCCGCCCATTGCCTGAACCGGAGTAGCTTGTTTGGGCCGCTGATGGGGAAGGTGCAACTGCATCTGAAGGTCATGCTGAATATCCAATATGTCGCGCGCCCGCGGGCATCCTCTCGAAAGAGGGCACGGGTTCGCACTGATGATGGGGAGATGGTTCAAGACCTGGCACCGCTCTTACATTTTTGCAGGTAGAGGTGCCAGGCAATTAGCCGGTCTTGCGGCTAGCCTTGTAGTTTGCTGATTGGATAAGCAGAAACTCTGACATGCCCAACTTGTCGGCCATCAGGCGCGCAATGTCAAACCCCGGCCATGTGTCGTCCTGCCGCAGACGAACCCGACAGGCGGGCATCCCAGCGACACGACTAGAGATGAAGATCACCAGACGATTCCGGCTGGTAGACCACCTTCCCGATCCGGATGCGGCGGGTATGATCCGTCACCATCCAGTCGATGGCATCGCCTTCCTGATAGCCCAGGATCGCGGTGCCGATCTCGGACAGGACCGATAGTCTGCGATCGCGCTCGTCGGCGTCTTGCGGATAGACGAGAGCGACTTCGTGCTTTTCGTCGTCGAGGTGCAGCACGACCCTCGAATTCATCGTAACGACATCGCCCGCAACGCTCTGAGGCTCAACGACAACGGCTCTCTCTATCTCGTGTTCAAGGTCGGCCATCGGCAGCTCTTCCTCGACCGCAAGCAGGCTCTGGAGCCGCGCCTTGTCGATCTCCGTGACATAGATCTCGGGCGAATCCGCCATGGAGCCTTCGCGCAGCAACTGGAGATAGCGGCCAGCGGTCATGGACAGGGAATTGAGCGTTGGCGTTTCGCGTTGGAGAAGAAAGCCGCAGCGCTCAAAACCCTTCAGCGAGCGCAGGTTGTCCGGGTGAATCCTGGCGATCACGTTTTCGGCGCGCATATCGAGAAAGGCGAGCTTCAGGCCTTCCCGGATGGTGCTCCCGCCAAGGCCCTGCCCCCAATTGTCACGGTCTCCGACGACCAGGACGATTTCGCAGTCAGCGCCTGACTTGACGAGACGGACGAAGCCGACCGGGCGATCGTTCCGGTCGTAAGCCATGAAGAAACGGCCGCCCTGATTGAAGAGATGCGTCAGGATCGGCATCTGGGCGCGATCGACAGCCTGGGCGATGAACCGGGACACGCTGCTTGAATCGCTCAGGTAGCGCGTGACGCGTTCGTCCTCCAGCCAGTCCATCAGGGTAAAAGCGTGCGAGCGGGTAATTTCCGGCCGCAGGGAAATAAAAGGCTTGTTCATCTTCGCCACCTTGGTCGCAAGAATGAAAGCCTGTCACGGTTGCTGCCGTGCTGGTTCTTTCGGGTCGGTACTGAAAACAGGAAAGCCCGCCCTAGCACAAATCCACCCGTGAAGGCCAGCGGAGAAGCATCAGCATGTCTTCCTGCATGCGCTGGCGAAGCGGGGTGGTCGGGGCATCGTGTTGAAAACTGGCCATTGAACGTTGCTCTCGTTGAAGGGAACGTCATGGTCAGGCAACACCAACAGCCTACCTAGAACCTCAGATAATCACACCAACCTCACCGCGCACTCCCTCCCGCGAAGCGGGTTCGTGCATGAGGGCGCAAAGCGGAAATCATTTCCGCAATGGGGCCGAGTTCGGACAGCATCGCCAGATGTTTGGATGTCCGCTTTCGCCGTTCGGCACTTTGTCATCAGACGGTCCGCACACGGTCCCAAATCAGCCAACCCCGCGCCCCCCCGGCCTTCCCCGCCTCACCTACCCAATCCGGCGAATGTCCCCGATCAGGTCCATGAAACGGCTCATCTCCTGGATCATCGGCGCCACGTCGAGCTCGACATCGATATCCTCGCCGATCGCCGGCAGTTCGAACACCCTGGTCCGCCCCGGCAGCAGCAGGTAGCAATCGTGGTTCGACAGCACGAGGCCAAAACCCGGGCCGCGCCACTCCGCACTGAGCCGCCGCAACACGGCGCCGAGCGGCCCGCGGACCAGCGCTTCGGCGGCAACGGTATTGGTCGAGCGGTAGCGGTAGGGTTCGTCCGGTTGTCCTTCCGGGCCGCCGATGTCGTGCAGTCCCTTCTCCGCATAGAGCGGCTCGTCCTCGTCTTCCCCGCCATCGTCTTCCCCCTCGGCGTCCTCGGCGCTGCCCGGCGCCTCGGCGACGAAGGTACCGGGAAACAGCCCATCGCGGCGGAAGTGCAGCAGCGTGCCGTCGAACAGCACCCGGTCGTGGCGCTCCCCTTGCGCCAGCAGTTCCGTCTCCGTCAGCGTGAAGGCCGCGCCGTCGTGCCGTCCGGTGATCGTGCCGGCGTGCAGGCTGGTATCGAAGGGAATGATGTCGATCTTCTTGAGCCACGGCATGACGTCGGGCGTCTCGTCATGGAGGTAGCGGAACGCATCGATGAAAGCGTAGATGACCGGCAGCAGCTGTTCGCGGTTCTTCTCCTTCAGCGTGGTTACCGGCCGCAGGATCAGCCGCCGCAGGCCGAAGCCGATCAGCACAGCCAGGGCGATGACGATCAGCGAGATCCCCGGCGCGCCCTCCACGAGCGCGAGGATGGCGATCGCCGCCACCAGCAGCGCGAAAGGCAGCAGCGTGCGTGCGATGCCCATGTACATCGCACGCTCGACCTCGGGGCGCTGCCGGTTGAAGGCCTTGACCGCCTTGCGGATCGCCTCCATGCGCGTCGCACCCGCCGCGGGCATCGCTGCTTCCTGTCTCGCCGCCATCGGCCTGCTCTCTCCGTCGCGGGTTCCGGCCAGCGACTGGCCGGGGATCGCCCCCGCAAAGCGCGCGATGCTGCACCGGACCGGCGTACATCGCCCCATTCGAACAAGGTGGGAAAATCGGCTCTTGGATATGAATTCGCGTAGGCGTTGCCGGGTGACCACCGAAATGATGCGGGCATTCCCGTCGAAGTACAGTTCTAGCAAATGCCAATTCGCTGAAGAATATGTCCTTTTGGACATATAGGGAACGCCCGGCGGCGAAAAACTTCGGCCCGCGGCCGCTTTTTTTGCCAGAATCCGCGGCGTTTCGCGGCCGGTCAATGTTTCCTTTTTGTACTCTTCGCCTCTTCCATTTCCTGATATCTGCGGCCATATTCCGCCCATGGCCAGATCTCCGAAAAAATCCACCCTCCCCGACGGTTTCGAGGAAGCCCCGCAGACGGCTTTCGAGGGCGCTCCGCTGTCGGGCTCCGTCGCCGACTGGGTCAAGCAGCTCGAGGCCGAGGCCGAGGCCTCGACGGTCGAGACGCAGCGCGAAATCGCCTCCAAGGCCGGCCGGCACCGCAAGAAGGTCGAGAACGAGGCGCGCAAGCACGCGGAAAAGGTGACCGCGTCGAAGACCTCCCGCGGTGTGTCGATCGGCGCCTCCTCCGACCCGAAGACCCGCGCCGCCGCCGGCCTCAATCCGGTCGCCGGCCTCGACATCTCGCTCGAGGAGGCGGAGCGCCTCGGCATCGGCCAGCCGTCGAAGGCAAAACGCGGCGGCCAGGCCGCGGGCGACACCGGCAGCCCGGCCGGCAGCGGCGCAAGCGGCGCCGTCACCGCCACGGTCGAGGCGCTGTCGGCGCTGATCGAGAGCGGCAACCCGCTGTTCAAGGACGGCAAGATCTGGACGCCACACCGCCCTGCCCGACCAGACAAATCGGAAGGCGGCATCGCCTTCGACCTCGTCACCGACTACAAGCC
>JAEWPB010000173.1 GCA_023399465.1 Pseudomonadota bacterium | reverse complement strand
GTCGCGCGGTCGCAGATGCGTTGCACTTCTTCGAGGCGGTGGCTGATATAAAGGACCGACCGGCCTTCCGACTTCAGCTTTTCCAGCGTTTCGAAAAGACGATCGGCTTCCTGCGGCGTCAGCACCGATGTCGGCTCGTCAAGGATGATGAGGCTCGGATTTTGCAGGAGGGCGCGAACGATTTCGATGCGCTGGCGCTCGCCGACCGAGAGATCGGCGACATGGGCGTTGGGGTCGAGCGGCAGGCCATAGGCTCGCGAAAGCGCTGCGGCCTCATCGGATATCCTGGCCAGTGAAATGCCGGGATCGAGCGAAAGCGCGATATTTTCGGCAACGGTGAGCGCTTCGAACAGCGAAAAATGCTGGAAAACCATACCGATGCCGAGCTTTCGCGCGGCGCCTGGCGACCCGATGGTCACGGGTCGGTTCTTCCAGAGAATTTCGCCGTTGCTCGGGGCGAGGACACCGAAGAGCATCTTTACAAGCGTCGACTTGCCGGCGCCGTTTTCGCCGAGGAGAGCGTGGATCTCTCCCGGCGCGATGTCCAGATCGATGCCGTTACACGCAAAAAAACTACCAAACAGCTTGGTCAGGCCGCGAACCGCCAACAAGCTGGCGACTTGCGGAGCTTCAAATTCCGTCACAGAACCCCCACATTCTCCACGATCGCGACTCCGTACCGCTCAACTGTCAGGGGAGTAGCAGCGTCGTACCGCTTGTTCTTCTTGATTCCAGATCCACATGGCTGCGTGCGGCGTCCGCCAGCGGATAGGTTTGATGGACATTGATACGCACTTTGTTGCTTTGCACAACATCAAACAGTGACTTTGCACAGGCCGAAAGTTCTTCCGGCGTCGCGATATAGGCAAAAAGCGTGGGTCGCGTTGCATAGAGCGACCCCTTCTGGGCCAGGAGCGCGAGGTTGAACGGCTCGATCGGACCGGACGACTGGCCGAAGCTCACCCACATGCCGCGCGGCTTCAGGCAGTCGAGCGATTTCGGGAATGTGTCGCGGCCGACGGAGTCATAGACGACGTCCACGCCCTTGCCGCCAGTCAGAACTCTGACGCGCTCGACGAAATCCTCTTCGCGGTAGTTGATCACGTGGTCGTAGCCGTGGGCGAGTGCCAGTTCGACCTTTTCGGCGGAACCCGCTGTGCCGATGACGGTGGCGCCGAGCGCCTTCGCCCACTGGCCGGCAATCAGGCCGACGCCGCCGGCGGCCGCGTGAAACAGCAGTACCGTTTCGGGGCCGACCTTGTAGGTACGGTTCAAGAGATACTCCGCGGTCATGCCCTTCAGCATCATCGCAGCCGCCGTCTCGAGGTCGATCCCGTCGGGGACCTTGACCAGATGGCGGGTTTCGACGTTGCGCTCGACGCTGTAGGCGCCATCGGCACCGGCATAGGCGACCCGGTCTCCGATCGTGAAATCCGTCACTCCGGGGCCGACCGCGATGACCGTGCCGGCAGCCTCCTTGCCGGGAATGAACGGCAGGCCGTTCGGCGCCTTGTAGAGCCCGGTGCGGAAGTAGACGTCGATAAAGTTGAGGCCGGTGGCTGCGTGCCGGATCTGCACCTCGCCGGCGGCCGGCGGAGCAAGGTCGATTTCCTGATACTTCAGGACCTCCGGTCCACCCAGTTCATGGATGACGATCGCGTGTGTCTTGGCCATGGAAAACTCCTCCTACTGTGTGCGTCCGAGGGCCGGAAAGAACTGAAGCACGGCGCCGATCACGTAGAGATATAGGCCGCAGATAATGAAGGGCACGTTGATCCAGGCCGGTGTTTCAAAATGCATCAGCAGCGCGGCGCAGCCGAGAAGCGACCAGATGAGGAATATGCCAAGATTGAGTGGGCGCAGGCGCAGGACGCGCACAGGATGCAGGAAATTGATCGGCAGGAATGTCAGGAATACGGAAACGAGCACGACGGCGAGCGCCACATTGGCACTGGCATCGATGACGAACAGGCTGAACACGATCATGTTCCACACGACGGGGAAGCCCGAGAAGAAGTACTCCTCCGTCTTCATCCCCATGTCCGCATAGTAGATCGCACTCGAAACCACGATCAGCCCGGCGGCGACGAAGGACCAGGGCTGGCCGATCATGCCGCTCTGGTAGAGGGCAAAGGCTGGCAGCAGCACATAGGTGACGTAGTCGATGATGTTGTCGAGGGTATCGCCCGACCAGTTGGGCAGGACTTCCTTGACCTTGACCTTGCGGGCGATCGGACCATCGATGCCATCGACCAGAAGCGCGAGCCCGAGCCACCAGAACATGTCGACAAAACGATGTTCGGCCGCAGCGACCACGCCGAGAAATGCCAGGAATGAGCCGGAAGCCGTCAGAATGTGAACGGAGAAGGCTCGCATTTCCGCGTAAGGCACGCGCTTGTAATTGAAGATTTTCATGTCCCGCGTCCGTATTAATGACCATGTCCTATCGGCGAAACCGGCAGCGGCTAATATGCACCGTTTGCACCTCGCGATCAGCGCAAACGAAGCCCCGATGGTTTCACCGTAAACGTAGAAAGCGGGAATTTCACCATCTGCGCTGATTCATCCCATGGATTTCAACAACTGAAACAAGTACATCATATGAAATCAATGTGGAATGACGTCATGAAAAACTTCGAGATCGCAGTCGTGGGGGGCGGAATGGCCGGCATGATCGCCGCGCTTTCGCTGGCAAAGGCTGGTCGCCAGGTGGCGCTGATCGCCGGTCCGGCCCGTAAAGACAAGCGGACGACCGCGCTGATGGATCAGTCGATCCGCTTCATGCAGAGCCTTGGCGTCTGGGAAAAGCTGGAACCTGCCGCCGCGGCGCTGTCGACGATGCAGATCATCGACGGTACCGAGCGGCTGTTGCGCGCGCCGCCGGTCGCCTTCCGTGCGGCGGAAGTCGGGCTCGAGGCGTTCGGCTACAATTTCCCGAACGAGGCGCTGCTAAAGATCCTGCAGGACGTGATCGCGAACGATCAACGCATTACCGTCATTTCCGAGGTCGCCGAGATCATCTCGATTTCCGACGACGCAGTCACTCTCACCCTTGGAGACGGCGACGTGTTGCGCGCCGATTTCGTGGTCGGCGCCGACGGACGCAAGTCCAAGGTCAGGGAGAGCGCCGGCATCGCGGTGCGGACCTGGTCCTACCCGCAGACCGCGCTGGTGCTGAACTTCGCCCACACCATTCCCCATCACAACGTTTCGACCGAATTCCATACCGAATCCGGGCCGTTCACCCAGGTTCCGCTTCCGGGGAACCGCTCCAGCCTCGTCTGGGTCCAGAAGCCCGAAAACGCGACGCGCATGGCCGAACTGCCTCTTGCTGAAATCAGCCGGATGGTGGAGGCCCGCATGCAGTCCATGCTCGGCAAGGTCACCGTCGAAGAAGGCGTGCAGACCTGGCCGCTTTCCGGCATGGTCGCCCATAATTTCGGCGCCGGCCGGGTCGCCCTCATCGGCGAGGCCGCGCATGCCTTTCCGCCGATCGGCGCCCAGGGGCTCAATCTCAGCCTTCGCGATGTGATGGTGCTGACCGAACTCGTGTCGATGGTGCCGGGTGCTCCGGTCCCGGCAAGCGCGGGCGACCGTTTCGACCGCCGGCGCAAGACCGACGTGATTTCGCGTAGCGCCAGCGTTGATCTTCTCAACCGTTCGCTGCTGTCGAACTTCCTGCCCGTCCAGATGATGCGCGCCGCCGGCCTGCATCTGCTTTCCGGCCTGTCGCCGCTGCGCGCACTGGTGATGCGCGAGGGCGTCGAACCCGGCCGCGGGTTCCGGTCGATCCCCGAGGCGCTACGGGAAAAGCTGTGCGGGCATGGCTCCCGAGCTGATCAGGTACAGCACTAGCGAAACGCTTGCGACCGAGAGCGTCGTCGTCACCAGAATGGTGGCCGACGCCCTCTCCTGCCAGACGCCATAGAGCTGGCCGATGACGAACACGTTGGTCGCCGTCGGCAGCGATGCCAGCAGCACGGCGGAATAGATCCAGACCGGTTCGAAGCCGCCGATACCGGCAAGGACGAGATAGGCGACAAGCGGGTGCAGCAGCAGCTTCGCCGGCACGATGTAGCCGATCTCCGCAGGGACCCGCTTCAGCGGACGCAGTGCCAGGGTGACGCCCATCGCAAAGAGCGCGCAGGGTGCCGCCGCCTGGGCGAGATAATCCACCATCCGCTGCAACGCCAGCGGCGTGCCGACACCGGATGCCGCGACCGCAAACCCGAGGCCCGTCGACAGGATGAAGGGATGCAGCGCCACCTTGCGCAGGATATCGAGCGCGAGACGGCCGATGCTCCGCTTGTCGCCGCCGGCGATCGCCATCATCGCCGGGGCGACGACGAAGTGCAGGGCGTTTTCGAAGCAGACGATCAATGCGACCGGGACAGCCGCCCCTTCGCCGAGTGCCAGCAGGGCAAGCCCCGGCCCCATGTAGCCGATATTGCCATAGGCGCCGGCAAAGCCCTGCAGCGTGCAATCGGCAAACGAGTTGCGGCGCAGGAAATATCCGGCGGCAAAAATCAGCGCAAATATTGCATAGGTGGCGGCAAGGCTGGCGGCGATGAAATCGATGCGCGTCAGTTCCTCGATCGGCGTGCGTGACACCAGCTTGAAGAACAGCGCCGGCAGCGCCGCATAGATGATGAAAGTGTTCAGCCAGCCGAGCGCCTCTGCCGGCTGGCGGGTGATGCGGGCGGCGACATAGCCGACGAGAATCAGCCCGAAGAACGGCAGCAACAGCGAGAAGATATCAGCCATCGGTCCTTTCCAGATCCGGTCGGCACATGTTGGCGAAGTGCCGCCATGCGCAATCGCTCGTCGACAGGCCGCAGCGTCGCCGCTCGTTTCCGGGCGGGCGAGGCTTTTCGCACTCATCGATGGAAAATCATGCGATTGCGGTTGTACGAGCCTTAGCCGATTTGCATCAGGATTGGAAAGGTCTGCTGGAACCAGATTGCCATGTCGCTGACATAGCCGAAGATGAAGGCGAGCCCGGTGAGCACCAGAAGCGCGCCCATCACCTTTTCGACGAGGCCGAGATGACGGCGGAAGCGCGTGAGAAAGCGCATGAATGCGCCCGAAAACGAGGCGGCGATCCAGAACGGCACGGCAAGCCCCAGCGAGTAGATGGCAAGGAGCAATGCACCGTCGCCAACGGTATCGCGGGCGGCTGCCACACCGAGAATCGCCCCAAGCACCGGTCCGATGCAGGGCGTCCAGCCGAAGGCAAAGGCAAGGCCCATGACATAAGCGCCGGAAAGCGTCGCCGGCTTGCCCGGTCCCCTGAAGCGCGCCTCGCGCGCGAGCAGCCCGATTCGGAAAAGGCCGAGAAAATTGAGGCCCATGATGATGATGATGACGCCGCCGACCTTGGCGAGGACATCGAGATGCTGGCGAAGCAGCGTCCCGATCGACGAGGCCCCGGCCCCGAGCGCCACGAAGACGGTGGCGAAACCGAGGGTGAAGAGCAGCGCCGCGAGCATTACCGCCCGCCTTGTCGCCGCGGCCTTCGCCACCTTGTCCTCGCGGAACTGCTCGACCGAAATCCCCGCCATGTAGCACAGATAGGGCGGCACCAGCGGCAATACGCACGGAGACAGGAACGACAGGGCTCCGGCGATCAGGGCACTGAGCAGCGAAATATCGGCAATCGACACGAGAAACTCCGGATCCTTGTAGCGTCCCGCCTTCCTAGCCAAGGCGTCCGGCCAAAGCCAATCACCTTTTCGCGCACAAACCAACAAAAGCATGGAAACGATGAATTTTTATCCATTTTCCGGGTTGACCCGGCAAGGGCTCGTGCATATGTTCCGCGCACTTCCAGGGGGCACCGTCCACCCATACGGGAGCGCGTAGCTCAGCCGGTAGAGCAACTGACTTTTAATCAGTAGGTCCAGGGTTCGAATCCCTGCGCGCTCACCACTATTTAGCCAATCGAAACAATTTCATAGCAAACGACTTGATGCCGTCTTGCATGCCGCCGTTTAGGCCATTGTGCTCAGATGATTGGCGGCAACCATCCAACTTCTCCCTGCAGTTTAGAAGCATGCCTCTGCCAGTATATTTCAATCATCTGCATTTGGTGTTACTTATGTAGTTGCCTTATGCAAAAATGCGGTAGTTTCTGACAAGACGCTGACGGAAGAGCTTCAATCCAAGAAGTTGAAGTCGAAAACGACGACGGCGCAGAAGAGCAGATGGCAGCCCTCCTCTTCTTTGCTTAATGAAGCGCGTTAATGGTCATGGCTTGCCTGCCATGACCTAGTTGTTTGCGCCGACACCCAATCGGGGCGGCCAATGATACCTTGCCAGGAGCGGGTAAGCCCGGCACGGCAACATTGAGGATATGAGGTAGTCCTCGATCCGGAAAATCAACAATCAGTTTGACCGACGCGGAGTACGCGTCCGGAAAGCGGAGGCGCTGCCGCCCCTCTATCCGCCTTGCGATTTGCGTCAGTTCGCCTTTGGACCAACCTGAGCCATCGCGACGATGGCCGCCGAGGGAGGAAAAGGAAATGAGACGGACAGCAAAGTGCGTCACAGCGGCAATCGCGCTCGTCGGCAGTCTTTTTGCGAGTACGGCGATCATCCACGCCCAGGAAGCCAAGCCCAACATCCTGTTCATCATGGGCGATGATATCGGTTGGATGCAGCCGAGTATATATCATCAGGGGCTGATGGTGGGCGAAACGCCCAACATCGATCGCATCGGTAATGAGGGTGCGAAGTTCCTGACCTACTACGCCGAGCAAAGTTGCACGGCTGGTCGCACAGCCTTCATCACGGGCATGCAGCCAGTGCGGGTGGGAATGGTGCTTCCGGAAATTCCCGGAAGCCCCTCCTACCTCAGGACCGGCACACCAACACTGTCCCGATTCCTGCATGATCTGGGCTACAATACCGGCGAGTTCGGCAAAAACCATCTCGGCGACCATACTGAATCTCTGCCGACCGCGCATGGCTTCCAAGAGTTCTGGGGTTATCTCTATCACCTGGATGCCATGCAGGGAGTAAGCTTCCCTGACCTCAATAAGACCCCCACCGAGCAGACGCTGGCGCCACCTTGCAAGAACACACCGATACCAGGAATGACCGAAGACCCGGCGGCTGTCGACCCGGCGACCACAACCTGCCTGACGCCGCCGCGGCCGGTGCTCGCTTGCGCATCCTCCGATGGGACAGCGGCCAATCAAACCTGCAAGGACGAAGGACCGGTGACGCTCGAACGTTCGAAGACGATTGACGAGGAAATCTCGGCCAAGGTTATCGATTTCCTCGACAGGAACGATCCGGAGAAAACCAACAAGCCCTTCTTCGTCTGGTACAACCCGGCGCGCATGCACATCACAACCGTCCTGCCGGACAAATACCTGAACATGGTCGGGGAACCAGGCGGCAAGGATTGGGGCGTCAATGAAGCCGGCATGAAGCAGATGGACGACAACATCGGCTATGTGCTGAAGAAACTCGAGGAGATGGGAGAACTCGACAACACCATCGTCGTATTCACCACCGACAATGGCGCAGAGACGATCACTTTTCCGGATGGTGGCACCACGCCATTCAAGGGCGGAAAACTGAGCACCTGGGAGGGCGGGATGCGGGCACCGCTGGTCGTGCGCTGGCCCGGCCACATCGAACCGGGAACCGTGAAGAATGACATGTTCTCCGCGCTTGACTGGCTGCCAACGCTGGTCGAGATCGCGGGCGGCCCCAAGGGCGACGAGCTGAAAGCGACACTCGAGGAAGGCAAATATCCCGGCCTTGCCAAGACCACGCTGGATGGTGTCAACCAGCGCGCTTACCTGGAAGGAAAGTCCGGCAAGTCGGCACGGGACTACTTCCTCTATTACTCCGGAAAAGAGCCGTCTGCGGTCCGATACAAGAACTGGAAGATGTATTTCGCCATGGTTTCCGACGACCCGGCGGGTTTCATCGCGGGCGTGCAGCCTTACTCCTGGACGCAGGTGGTCAACATCAAACGTGATCCGTTCGAAACCTCGGTTGGCCAGCAGATCAAGACGTTGTTCGGCATGGCAGGCGCAATCGCCTCTCCGTCCACGGCCTATGTCTATGACTGGAACATGCTCCCCATAGGGCAGCAGTTGTGGCTGAAGCATCTTGAGACCTACATCAAGTTTCCGCCGATGCAGAATCCTGCAAGTTACAACCTTGAGCAGGTCATGCAACAAGTCCGGGAGATGAAAACAGGGCAGGACTGACGCCCGCCGCCTTCGGCAATTCGGCATGTAACAGGAGACGCTCGAATGCACCAAAGCAGGCTATGGACCTCGAGGCCCCCCTGAAACCAAGACCGGCGCTTTGCCATCGTAGCTTTACGACTTAGCCCAGACGGAGGGCGGATCGTCGCAGCATGAAAATCGACTGGAACCGCGCCTTTTGCGGGCGAGCGGAAGAGAGATTGGCAAGCAAACGCCTGCCAGTCAGAACGGGAGATCGTCATGACAAGCAGAATTCTCGTGTTTTCGATTTTGATCGCCGCCAGTCAATGGTTCGGCGGCGCGGCGCTGGCCCAGGACGCCGGTGTCAAGCCGCATGTTCCACTCGCCAAAAAGATCGGCAAAGTAACGCCGACAGGGCCTGTCCCCTCACTCTTCGTCCTCAACTCGTCGGGCGCAAAGCTGGAAGGCGGCAAACTCACCATGAACGGCGTGGCAGCAAACTCCATCGTCTTCGCCGATCGCCCGGTAAGGGCGGCGGGCCACGTGACCACCGAACAATTCATCAAGCAATGGGATGAAGGCGCGGATAATTTCATCAAGGATCCGCCAAATGCCACCATTTCGGTCCTCGGCGGCGACGGGTCCAAGGTCGAAGACGCCGTAGTGACGCTGATGAAGCCCAGGCTAGAGGGTGGCAATCTGACTTTTGATGTGGCCGTCCTCGAAGGAAGCCTGAGCGGCGGGGGCGGACCTGCCGCGCTGTTCATCGACCGTGGCGGCGGCAGCTTCGGTGGCGGTGGTGGCGACGGCGGTTCCCGCGGAGGAGACGCTGGTGGCGACCGACCGAGCTTCGGCGACGATGGGGATCGCAGCAACTATTGGCACGCTCCAGTCTATCATGGCGCCTGGTATGCCGGCACCGACGCGGAGCGTCCATATTATCGTTATGGCTATAACAGGTGCGGTTACTACCCCAATCCGCCTTGCTATTGATGCTCGATGCGACACCTGCCTCGTCAGCCCCAAACTTCAAACCAATCTGAAGTTTGGGGCTGATCGCTGCCTCCAGCCCCTCTCCATCCGGAGCGGGTGGGAATGCCCCGCGCACCCGCTACAGAATGAAATCGTTCGCATTCAAGGTAACGTTCGCGTCGATGAGGATTGCGAAATCGGCCTTGCCGTCACCGTTCACGTCGCCATACACGAATGTGTCGCCCGACTTTTTCTCGTAGCGCAGTTCGCCGGCCTTCTTCTGGAAGGCGGCC
>JAEWPB010000166.1 GCA_023399465.1 Pseudomonadota bacterium | reverse complement strand
GCGATGAAGATCACCGAGCCGTATTCCCCTACCCCGCGGGCGAAGGCCAGCGCGAAACCGGTGAGGATCGCGGGCGTCAGCCCGGGCAGCAGCACCCGGCGGATCGTCTGGAAGCGGTTGGCGCCGAGCGTCGCCGCCGCCTCTTCAACTTCGCGGTCGATCTCCTCCATCACCGGCTGCACCGTGCGCACCACGAAAGGCAGGCCGATGAAGATCAGCGCGACGACGATACCGAGCGGGGTGAAGGCGATCTTGAGGCCGAGCGGCGCGACCAGGCTGCCGACCCAGCCGTTCGGAGCATAGAGCGCGGCGAGCGCGATACCGGCGACCGCCGTCGGCAGGGCAAAGGGCAAATCGACAATCGAATCAATCAACCGGCGACCGGGGAAATCGTAGCGAACCAGGATCCAGGCCACGAGAACGCCGAAAACAACATTGACCAAACCGGCAACGAAAGCGGTGCCGAAACTGATGTAGAGCGCCATCAGCGTGCGCTCGTTGGTGGCAATTGCGAAAAACTCACTCCAGCCCATCGAGGCGGTGCGCCAGATCAGGCCGGAGATGGGAATGAGAATAATCAGCGACAGGTAAGCGAGAGAAAAGCCAAGAGTCAGCCCGAACCCGGGAATGACGCTTGGCTTCCTGATTCGCCACTTCGCGCCTGCGTAAGTGGTGTCCTTCATCAGCGCCCTACGATCCCTCAGTTGCCCGGCTTATAGAGCTGATCGAAGATTCCGCCGTCACCGAAATGCTCAGGCTGCGCCTTTGCCCATCCGCCGAAAATCGGATCATCGATCGTAACCAGTTTAATATCGGGCAGTTTCTGCAGCAGTTCGGGCTTTACTACATCACGCTTCGAGGGGCGATAAAAGTGCTTCGCAGCGATATTTTGGCCCTCGTCCGAATAAAGATACTGGAGGTAAGCCTCGGCCACCTTGCGGGTTCCCTTGGCGTCGACATTGCCGTCGACGACGGTCACCGGCGGCTCGGCGAGGATCGAGATCGGCGGTACGACGATATCGAATGCGTCCTCACCAAACTCGGCACCAGCGAGGAAAGCCTCGTTTTCCCAGGCAAGCAGAACGTCGCCGATCTGGCGCTGGGCGAAGGTCACCGTCGAGCCACGGGCACCGGTATCGAGAACAGGAGCGCGCTTGAAGAGCTCGGTGATGTAGCCGCGGACCTTTTCCTGATCACCCTTGTACTCTTCGTTCGCCCAGGCCCAGGCGGCGAGATAGTTCCAGCGCGCGCCGCCCGAGGTCTTCGGGTTGGGGGTGACGATCTGCACGTCGTCCTTCACCAGGTCGCCCCAGTTCTGGATGCCCTTGGGGTTGCCCTTGCGCACCAGGAACACGATCGTCGAGGTGTAGGGCGAGGAATTGTTCGGCAGGCGGCCGCGCCAGTTCGCGGGGATCTTGCCGGTCTTTTCGGCAATGGCGTTGATGTCGCTTTCCAGCGCGAGCGTCACGACATCGGCTTCGAGGCCGTCGATGACGGCGCGGGCCTGCTTGCCGGAACCGCCGTGCGACTGCTGGATCGTGACGTCCTCGCCGGTCTCCTTCTTCCAGTGGGCGATAAATGCCGCATTGAAGTCCTTGTAGAGCTCTCGCGTCGGGTCGTAGGAGACGTTGAGCAGCGTGGTCTGCGCCATGGCCGGTGCTACCGGGCTGATTGCGAGCGACACGCCAAGCGCAATTGCACTCAGGCTGTTCAGAAATGTGGGCATTACGAAAACTCCCCTGTTTCTCGATTGCGTTAACTCTACCTAGTCAGTAGGGTTAGTCAACATTGTGAAATCAGAAAGCAAATTCCATTTCGGCAGCGGCGAATAACGGGGCAAAACGTATCAATCCACGACCAAAACGCGAAAAGGGCTGCGGGGACAAAGCCATTTCCGCGCAATCGGCATTTCCCGAAAAATGCAGGAAAATGCCGACAAAGCCCCGGAAAAACAGCGACTCAACAACTGAAAATGCAGGCAGGACCGCCTACCCCCACGTGACGCGCGGCAGCGGCGATGGCGAGTACGGGTACGGCCCGCCTCAGGCGATCAGCAGCTCGACCTGCCGGACATTGTTCGGCGCCAATGCATCCGCAATGGTCGTCGAAAACAGCACGTCGCGGGTTGCATCGGCGACTCGAGCGAAGACATGCCTGATCTCGCAATTGCTCTCGCCGTCGCAGTCGTCGCACTTGCGATAGGCGGTGATCGACAGGCACGGCAGCGGCGCGATCGGGCCATCGACAAGACGGAGGATCTCGCCAAAGGTAATGGCGTTGGCCGGCCGCAGCAACAGATAGCCGCCCTGCTTGCCGCGCCGGCTGGCGACGATGCCCTGATGCTTGAGATCGAGCAGGATCTGCTCCAGGAATTTCTTAGGAATGCTCTGCCGCGCCGCGATGTCGGAAATCAGCATCGGCTCGCCAGGGTCGGCCTGGGCCAACGCAGACAGCGCCCGGAGCGCGTATTTTGCCTTCTGGGAGATCATTTCGGCCCGTCGACTCGAGAACTTGGCCGAACGTCCCCGTCCAGCCTGGCTGGCAAGGCATTACCGCAGTTTTGCCAGAAATACAAATGCATGAAGGGACGGACATTGCTGTCCGCCCCCTCTGCAGGCACCCTTTCGGGAAATGATCAGAAGAAGTCGAAGTCGGAGGCGACGAGCTGCGCCTTGGTGACGCCTTCGAGCAGCACCGAACCGCCGGTGAACGAGATCAGCGCGCCGTCCGCGGTATCGGAGGTCGCGGCCTGAACGGCGGCAAAATTGGCAAACACGGCGTCATCGAAGGAAATGACATCCACGCCACCGGCGCCCGCAGTGAAGTCGGTGATGACATCATTGCCGCTGTTGGCCGCGAACACGAAGGTGTCGTTGCCACCGCCGCCGCTGAGGGTGTCGTTGCCGGCACCGCCTTGGAGGAGGTCATCGCCCGCGCCGCCAAAGAGCTTGTCGTTGCCGGCGCCGCCGTAAAGCTTGTCGTTGCCGGCGCCGCCGAACAGCGTATCATTGCCAGCACCGCCGAACAGCGTGTCGTTCCCGGCGCCGCCGTAAAGCAGGTCAGCGCCGGCGCCGCCGCCGAGTTCGTCGTTGCCGTTGGCGCCATAAAGCGTGTCGTTGCCCGCACCACCATAAAGCGTGTCGTAGCCGGCCATGCCATTGAGGACGTCGTTGCCGTTGCCGCCGGAGATCGTGTCGGCCTTGGAATAGCCCTTGATTACGTCATTACCGGTGCTGCCGGTGATGTTCAGTCTGCTGCTGTTCAGCAGGGCTTCGAGTTCGGCGATGCTGCCCGCGGTGAGATCCGAACGGAGGGCGTTGGCGGTGGGCGAATCCTGCAGGTTGAGGCCGCTGAAGCGGATCTCGGTGTCACCCTGGAACGTGGCGGTGTTGGCGTCGAGCGTGTAGCCGTTGCCGAAGCGCAGTGCGTCGATCGAACCGGTCACCTGGTGGGTCGCCATGCTGTAGGCCCAAGGGCTGTTACCGGCTTCATAGACGAGACCCCAGCCGGCCGCGTCCTTGGAGAGATACTCTTCGCCGGACATGCCATCGGCGCCGCTGAACGAGCCACGGCCGGAGGCTACGAAGCTGGCATCGAAGTTGGCGAGATACGCCTTGAGGTTCACACCCACGGCGTCGCTGTCAAGGTTGGTCAGGTTGATCCTGATGGTCATCGGTCTAGCCCCTCTGTGCTGTTCAAAAACATGAATTGATTAGTCAGGTATAAAAGGTGAAATTTGGAGTCAAGAATAAAAATATAAATAATGACTCTTTTTGTCATGTTTTCGGAAGGGCTTATATTCAGGCGCTTCGGCCAACCCCGGATGGCATCGCCGCAGCCCCCGACCGCATGGCAGCCGCACGCGGCGGCTTTTGCGCCTGCATCAGCAAAGGGAGAGATATTTGCTCTTCATGCGGCCGTAATCGAAATCCGTTTTGCTGTCCGGCGCTCCCCCCAGCTGCGATACTCCGACGGAATTGAAGACGGGATAAGTTCATGAATGCGTTGGATCCTGGCGGCGCCGCGGCGAGCCTGAACGAGACACTTGCGGCGCTCGACCTTGCCGAGCGCTTGTCGCTGATTGCGACCCTTGGTGGCCGCGCGGTGTTCACCACCAGCCTCGGCATCGAGGACCAGGTCATCACCGCGGAGATCGGCACCCACCGCCTGCCGATCGAGGTCGCGACGCTCGAAACAGGGCGCCTGTTCGCGGAAACGGTCGAACTGATCGGCGAGACTGAGGCCCGGTTTGGCATCGAGATTACCCGCTATCATCCTGACAAAGCCGATATCGACGATTATGTCGCCCGCTATGGCGCCAACGGCTTCTACGACAGTGTCGAAGCCCGCCATGCCTGCTGCGGCGTGCGCAAGCTGAAGCCGCTGGCCCGCGCCCTCGAGGGCGCCGCCGTCTGGGTGACGGGCCTGCGCCGCGGCCAGTCCGGCAACCGCGCCGACACGCCGTTCGCCGAATTCGATGCCGAACGCAGGCTGATCAAGGTCAATCCGCTCGCCGACTGGGATATCGACGCCATCAACGCCTATGTCGGCGCCAACGACGTGCCGGTCAATCGGCTGCATGCCCGCGGCTATCCCTCGATCGGCTGCGAACCCTGCACCCGCGCCATCAAACCGGGCGAGCCCGAGCGCGCCGGACGCTGGTGGTGGGAAAACGACGAGAAGCGCGAATGCGGCCTGCACGTGCCCGATGCCGCGTTGCCGTCGCTGGAATCGAGCGCCCTCTGATTTTTGCGCCGGCAAGCCGGCATCCACACGCCCCGCAGACTGCCGGCGGACATTCCGCCTTCCAGCACATGCGACCCCGACAGCGACCGGCCGGACGGCACACCGTTTCGCCGGCATGAACGACAAGACCGCGGAGAATTGCAATGCCCGACAGCCGTCCGGATCCGGAGTTGAAACACCCGGCGACGAAACCACCGCTCGATCCCCACCTGAAGGCGCTCGAGAACGAGTCGATCCATATCTTCCGCGAGGTCGCGGCCGAATTCGAGCGTCCCGTCATGCTCTATTCGATCGGCAAGGATTCGTCCGTGCTGCTGCATCTGGCGCGCAAGGCCTTCTATCCCGGCCGCGTGCCCTTCCCGCTGTTGCATGTCAACACCGGCTGGAAATTCGCCGAGATGATCGCCTTCCGCGACGAGATCGTGAAGAAGTACGACCTCGACCTGATCGAGCATGTCAATCCGCGCGGGGCGACCGAGAACATCAGCCCCTTCACCCACGGCTCTGCGCTCTACACCGACATCATGAAGACCGAGGCGCTGCGCCAGGCGCTCGATGCCGGCCAGTACGATGCGGCCTTTGGCGGCGCGCGTCGCGACGAGGAGGCGAGCCGCGCCAAGGAGCGTATCTATTCGTTCCGCACGCCCGACCACCGCTGGGATCCGCGCAACCAGCGCCCGGAACTGTGGAACGTCTACAACGGCGTCATCCACAAGGGCGAGAGCGTGCGCGCCTTTCCGCTCTCCAACTGGACCGAAGTCGATATCTGGCGCTACATTCAGGCCGAAGACATTCCGCTGGTGCCGCTCTACTACGCCAAGAAGCGTCCCTTCGTGGAGCGCGACGGCATGATGATCCTCGCCGAGGATCCGCGTCTCGAACTGCTGCCCGGCGAAATCCGGCAGGAAGCCATGATCCGCTTCCGCACGCTCGGCTGCTTCCCGCTGACCGGCGCCATCCGCTCGAATGCCACCACCCTTGAAGACGTCATCGCCGAACTGGAGATCGCCACCGTGTCCGAACGGCAGGGCCGCGCGATCGACCGCGACCAGTCCGGCTCGATGGAAAAGAAGAAACGCGAAGGATATTTCTGAGATGACCGCTCCAGCCACCGCCACCGCCTCCGTTCTGCCGCTGGCCGAGCCGGTCCGGGCCAGCCGCGATACCCGCCCGCTGCGCCTCATCACCTGCGGCAGCGTGGACGACGGCAAGTCGACGCTGATCGGCCGCCTGCTGTGGGATACCAAGGCGGTCAAGGAAGACCAGGCTGCGACCCTGAAGCGCGATTCCTCGGGCAAGCAGAACGATCTCGGCCTGCCCGACTTCGCCCTGCTGCTCGACGGCCTGCAGGCCGAACGCGAACAGGGCATCACCATCGACGTCGCCTATCGCTATTTCTCGACCGACAACCGCTCGTTCATCGTCGCCGATACTCCCGGCCACGAGCAGTATACCCGCAACATGGCGACCGGCGCTTCGACGGCCGACCTCGCCGTTCTGCTCGTCGATGCCCGCGCCGGCATTCTCGAACAGACCCGTCGTCACGCCACGATCGCCGCGCTGATGGGCATCAGGCAGTTCGTGCTGGCGATCAACAAGATCGACCTGACCGGATACGACCGCGCCGGCTTCGAGCGCATCGCCCACGAATTCAGGGAATTCGCGCTATCGCTCGGCGTCACCCAGATCACGCCGATCCCGATGTCGGCGCTGAAGGGCGAGAACGTCGTCTATGACGGTCGCGCCGCCATGCCGTGGTACGAAGGTCCGACGCTGGTGGAAACGCTCGAGCGCGCCACCGGCCGCACGGCACAGACGGTCGGCTTCCGCCTGCCGGTGCAGCGGGTTTCCCGTCCCGGCGAAAGCTTCCGCGGCTATCAGGGCACGGTTGCCGGCGGCGCGGTCAAGCCCGGCGACAGCGTCGTCATCCTGCCGTCCGGCATGGTCGCCAATGTCGCCAAGATCGTCACCTTCGACCTCGTGCGCAATGCAGCGGTGGCCGGCGACGCGATCACGCTGGTGCTCGATCGCCAGGTGGACGTGGCCCGCGGCGACATGATCGCCTCGATCGACAGCCAGCCGCAGGTCGGCCTTGCCTTCGATGCCCAGATCGTCGCCCTGCAGCCGGAAGGCATCCAGCCGGGCAAGCGCTACTGGCTGAAATCGGGCAGCCGCCGGCAGCGCGTCACCGTGACGCCGCTCAGCCAGCTCGACCTGAAGTCCGGCAAATGGAACGCCGCGGACGAGCTGCCGATGAACGCCGTCGGCAAGGTGCACCTCACCTTCGACGAGGCGGCGATCTTCGACGCCTACGAACTCAACCGCTCGACCGGCGCCTTCATCCTGATCGACCCTGATACCAACAACACCATTGCCGGCGGCATGATCACCGCCAAGCGGGCCGATATCGGCGGCATCAACAAGAGCGACCGGCGCGTGGTCCTGTCACTGCCGGCCGATCTCGCCGACCAGTTGATGGCGACCGAGATCTTTGCGAACCGCCGTGACGAGACCGAGGTGCGCCGGACCAGCGCCGGGCGGGCCGCAGATCTGCTCAGCGAACTCGATTGAGACGCACGTTCCAACGCACATGAAAGGGGCCTTCGCGGCCCCTTTTTTTTCCGTGTCGTCCGCGAGACCATCCCGCCCTACGCCGGCCACGCCAGTCCGGCCGAGCGTAGATTGTGCTGCAGAAAAGCACGGAAGTGCGTGTTACGTGCCGCAAGCAGGCGTTCCAGGTACCGCCCGTCGAGCAGCGGCACAGCCTTGCGGACATGGGCCACGTCCGCTCTTGCCCTGGCGTCAGCGCCGAGGGCAGCGTGGGCGGCCGCACGCAGAAGACGGGCCCAGTGATATTCCGGCAGCACAGTCAGGAAGCGGTCGAGTTCCGCAATCGCGACCGCGAATTCTCCGGAGGCAATGTGGGCGTCAGCGCGAAAGAGAAAGGTCGGATGATACCCCGGGTTCACCTGGCTCGCCTGTTCAAAGGACGCATGTGAGTGATCGATATGACCGGCCCAGGTCAGGCCGGTGCCGAGCCAGGTGTGGAACTCGACATCATTGGGGTTGAGATCGACGGCCCGCCGCAGCGATTCCAGTCCGGCGCGGGCATCGCCCAGATAGGTCTGCGCCAAACCGAGCGCGCTGAGAAGATATGGCTCGCAATCGTCGAGGCGCAGCCCCATGAGCACGGTGTCACGCGCCTGCCGGAAGGCTTCGCGCGGGTCCTCCGTCCAGCCGTTGAAGGCGCTGTGGAAGTTGACCCAGGCGAGGCTCTCGCGGATGAGCACATGGCGCGGATCGGCCAGCAGCAACCGGTCGCATAGCCGCCGCGTCAACGCCATTCCTGCCTGCGTCGGCCGCTCGACATGATAGAACGCCTGCAGATAAAGCTGTTCCGTCCCGGTATTTTCCTCCGGCTCCGCATCCACGTCACCCGCGGCATGCCGCATCAGGAGCTGATAGAACCCGCCGATGATCGAGCGCACCAGCTGCTCATGGCCGCCGGGCGTCCATAGCGTGGAGGCGGCGTAGACCCGGCTCCAGATCTGCGTGCCGCTTTCGACCGAGACGAGCTGAGCCAGCACGGAACTGGAACCATCCTGCCATGACTGGACCGACAGTTCGACCAGATAGGTTGCGCCCGCGCGCCTGCCGATCTCCTCGACCGTCAGATCCTTGGCCCGAAGCGCCAGCATCGTCGCGGCAGCGACCACGGATAAAGGCGAGAACCGTCCGAGTTCGCCGATGAGCTTGCGCGTCAGCGTCTCGGCGACAATGTCGAGGCGCGGCTCGCCCGATAGGTTGACCATCGGCAGGACCGCGACCCGTGGCTTGCGGCCGGTCGATGCCGGTTTCGCGGACAAGGGAGGCGCGCGACGGATACGATCGACCAGACGCTGCGTCTCCTCGTCCGGCGCCACCCCGAGACCGCTCTCAAGCAGCCCGTTCAGCGTCTCGCTGTGGCGAATGGCGCGTGCCCGCTCACCGCGGGCAAGGTGTCCCCGAAGGACGACACGGTGGGACGGCTCATGGTAGGGATCGTGCCGCAGCATGCACCGCGCCGCAGCCATGGCGTTTTCGACATCGCCGGCAAGCTCCATCGCAGCGGCATGATTGGTCAGATGGTCGATCAGCAGGTCGCGGTGGTAATTGCGCTCGATGTGTAACCACGTGTCGAGCGCATCGTCGCCAAAGCTGAGCCCCTCGAGGAATTCGCCCACGTAGGCGTTCGCGGCAAGCCGCAATCCGCCGTTGCCGGTTGCCTCCGTCAACGCTGCCACGTCGCTCGTAACGGCGCTGCGATTTATCCAGCCGGAGTTGCTGTCGATCAGGAACGGCGCTTCCCCGTCTCCATGGCGTTCGACGGCACGGCGAATGGTAAAGAACGCCTGCCTAAGGCTGTTGCGGGCCTGCTCCTCGCTCTGCTCGGACCACAGGAGCCCGGCAAGCTTCGATCGCGACACGGGCCGCCCGCCCGCCAATTCCAGCACTGCGACCAGAACCTGATGCTTGCGCGAAGAGATGACAACCGCCTCGCCGGTCGGGGCGAGCAGCTGGAAACTTCCATAGAGGCGAAGCGAGTACCCCAAGTGAAACTCTCGGATCCGGACAGCCGCATAACGCTAATATAACGGCCCGAAAGCGGCAACCTCGGATAGTCCGCTGTGCCCCGGATATGGGCCGGGGGCAGAGGGACCGGATATGACAAAATTGTTAGGATTGGCTCTTGCCATGGCCATTGCATGCGTCGCTGCCGCCCGCGCGGCACCGTGCGTCGATCTTGCACTCGTCCTTGCGGTCGACGGATCCGGCAGCATCAGCGATTCCGAGTTCGAATTCCAGAAAAGTGCAATCGCGACGGCGATTCGAGCCGACGAGGTCCGGCACGCATTGCAGGGAGCGGGGATCGTCATGCTTTCCGCCGTTTTCTGGGGCGATGGGGAATTTTCGACCCAGCAGCTGTCCTGGCATATGGTTGTAGGCGGACGGAACATCGAGGCCTTCGCCCGGGAAATCGAGACGACCCCGCGCCACGTCTTTGGAAATACCGATATCGGCAGCGGTCTCTGGACAGCGCTCGACATGATCGAGAATGTCGGTGCTTGTGCCGATCGCATGATCATCAACATCTCGGGAGACGGCAAGGAGACGATCGCGCCCAAACGCCGGCAGACCGCATCCCTGTCTGTCGCACGCGAACGCGCGACGCGGATGGGCGTCACCGTCAACGCGCTCACGGTTTCCGACGAAGTGCCTGACCTCGCCGACTACTATGCACGATCGGTCATCACCGGTGCGGGCTCATTCGTGATGGACGTTCGGGAACTTGGGGACTTCACGACAGCGATCCGGCGGAAACTTGCACGTGAGATAACGTCTGGAATGGTGGCGGACATCCGCCACCATGTCGATATCGTTTCAGCAACGAGATAAAGGTTCCCGGGCCTCAGGGGCCTCTGCCCTGGTCAGAAATAGAAAAACCACAGGAGCAGGACCAGGGCGAGCGGAACGCCCATCATCCAGAGGATCAGTGCTCGTAGCATAGCGGTCTCCTTCCCTTGTCTCCTCGGGCCGGAAACGACCTTCCGTGCCCGCTTTTTCGTCAACAAGTCCAAGGAGCTAACGTGAGGGCGGCGGAAATGTTCCCTTTCTTCCTCGCCCCCGTCCCGGATCAAAAGAAAAAGGGGGCCCCAAAAAGCCCCCTTATCCCTCTCCAATTCGCGGCTCAGGCCTTGGCGCCCGTCTCGGCCTTTGCCGGCTTGTCGTCGCTCAGACCCGAGAAGAAGTTCGCCAGCAGCGCACCGGAGATGTTGTGCCAGACGCTGAAGATGGCGCTCGGAACGGCAGCCAGCGGCGAGAAGTGGGCGCTGGCGAGGGCGGCGCCGAGACCGCTGTTCTGCATGCCGACCTCGATGGCGATCGCCTTGCGCTTGGCGATGCTCAGGCCGCAGGCCTTGGCGGCGAAATAGCCGAGCAGGTAGCCGATGCCGTTGTGCAGGACGACGACGGCAAAGATCAGCAGGCCGGTTTCGGCAATCTTCAGCTGGTTGACGCCGACGACGGCGGCAACGATCAGCACGATGCCGATGACGCTGACCAGCGGCAGGGCCGGCACCGTCGCCTTGACGACGCCGGGCAGCAGCTTCTGCAGCAGGAAACCGAGGGCGAGCGGCACCAGCACGACATTGACGATGCTCATGAACATGCTCATCGCATCGATCGGCAGGTACTGGCTGGCAAACATCCAGACGAGGAACGGGGTGACGAGAGGTGCGGCAAGCGTGGTGACGCTGGTGCAGGCGACGCTGAGGGCGACGTCGCCCTTCGACAGGTAGGTCATGACGTTGCTCGACGTGCCGCCCGGGCAGCAGCCGACGAGGATGACGCCGGCGGCGACTTCCGGCGACATCGGAATGATCGCGGTCAAGATGACCGCAAGCGCGGGCATGATGATGAACTGGGAGGCAACGCCGATGCCGACTTCCCACGGGCGGCGGGCGACTTCCTTGAAGTCATCGGGCGAAATGGTCAGGCCCATGCCGAACATGATGATGCCGAGCAGCGTCACGATCCACGGTGCGACCTGCTTGAACACGTCGGGCAGGAAGAAGCCGAGAACGGCGAAAAGGATCACCCACAGGGCGAAGGTTTTTCCGACAAAGGCGGACAACGAGGCGATGGCTTTCATGTCTTTCCCCAAAAGCAAGGCGCCCCCGCAAGGGGGGCAATTCGGAACCAGGGATCTCGGGAGGCGTGAAGCGGATTGCCGGAACATGGGAACGACTGGAAGCAAGGCGCAGCTTTTCCCCCCTCGCCCGCGATGGCGAGGCCCGAACAAAAACCGCTTTCGCTCCCGAAGGGCTCTGCCGCCAGCCAATTGTTCCATCGGCGGCCTCGGGTGCAAACACCGGCACCGGCCGCCGCGTCACCGACCTTGGCAGAACCTTAAGCAATTCCTAATTCTGCACCCCGGTTATTATTCAAGTGACTAAATGGCAAGCAATTTTGTTGCCGCAGCGGTGCATTTGCGCAATTTGTGGACGATCGACAGCGCATATTCCGCAATATCCGTACGCAGTGATGGCCATCAGCAACCTGCGAAAGCGGTCGCTGGCGGGAACAGCCCCTCAGGAAATGCTGTGATTGAGCCCCGGTTCGGCGGCGGTTCCTGCCGCGTCCGGCGCGTCTGCGCCTTCGCCCAGCAATTCGAAGACCTCGATCTGCTCGTGGCGGCCCTTGGCCCGGGCCAGCCCGAGGGATCGAAAGCGGAAGCCGCCGCCCGCTCGCTCCTCGACCGCGAGACTGACCAGGATCGTCGTTCCGAACAGCTTGTTCATGCCCTCGAGCCGCGAGCCGACGTTCACCGTGTCGCCCATGGCGGTGTACTGCCGCCGGGACTGGGCCCCGACGCTGCCGACCACCACCGGTCCGGTGTGCAGCCC